>JACQXT010000123.1 GCA_016208665.1 Chitinivibrionia bacterium
ATCGGGCACAGAGATTCTGAATCCGAATCCCCCCCGGATGTACGGGCTGTACAACGACACCTTGCGGGCATACTACGAACTCTACCTTCCTCCGGACGCGCGGGAACAGATCCGGTTTTCAACGGCGATCCTCAATCAGAAGGGCGAGGTCAAGCGCGGTTCGAAGATCGAGTTCTCCCCGGACGATACCGACTCGCTCGGCTTGCGGCACGGCATGAGAGTTCTCCCTATTCTGATTCAGGAGGATTTGACCGCCTATCCCGCCGGCACCTACACCTTGTTCGGTCAATTCAGCATCGGCGACCGGACGGAGGTTCGGGTGCGGGGGGGCACATTCAGCGTGGCATGGGAAATGAGAAGCTGGGAAACATCGAGGCGTTCAATGCTCGCCGAGGCAAGGGTTCTTCTCGAGGATGAGGCATACGAGCAATTCAAGGACAAGAATCGCGCCGAGCAAGAAAAGATGCTCGCCGCCCTCTGGAAGAGCCTGGACCCCGATCCGGCGACGGGAGTGAACGAAGCGTTCGAGGAGTTCCTGAGCCGCCTGGACTACGTGAACAACCACTACTCCGACTACCAGATGGGAATCTTCACCGATCGGGGCTTGATATACATGAAGTACGGGAAACCGGACGAGATCATCGTCGATGTTATCCCCATGAACCGTGAAACGACCTCCGACGCGATTGCCCAGGTTGTCGACCGTTTTCACCCGGTCGTGTACAGCACGCACGGCACACGGCCGGAGATCAGCAAACCGACGACATCGATGAACATCGTTCCGGACAAGCGGCGGGTCGGGGTCGTCGGCGAGGGGGGCAACGTTGCGTATCCCTATGAGCTGTGGGTTTATAACGACAACGGGCGTCCGCTCCTGCCGAGGGACAAAGCCGCTGCGCCCGATATCGGTTTGCGGTTCATATTCATAGACCGGGAGGGCTACGGGAGCTACAAACTCGAAGTCAGCTCCTCGCTGCTGGACCAGAATTGACAGCCGTCGACGTGCCGTTCACCCGCCAACAATCCCATGTGCAGGTTCATTTTCATTGATGCCGTCTTGAGAGTTCTATATAGTTCTGCCGGTGCACGATGCGCGCGGCGAGCAGGATCGCCGCCGGTCCGGCTCGTGCCGAGGGCGCAGAGAAGTGCTCCTCCGCGCATTCACCTGTAACAAGAAGGAGATGTGCACGATGCCTCGTTATTTCAGCCGCACGCGCATACCGATGATGGGCGCGCTCGTTGCTGTCGTTGTGCTCTTCGGCCCGGCCGCTTTCGCCCAGAACGAGACTCCGGCGGCCGCCGGATCGGCGGCGATCGGCGCGAACGACTCGCTCGCCCTGGCATCGAACGATTCCACGGCGCTGGCGGACGGGATCAAAGCGCTCATCAAACAGGAGGAGAGCGGTTTCTGGAACCGCCTGAAGAGGAGCGGCATCGGCGTCTTGTACGTCAAGGGCGGCATATTCATGCACCCGCTCCTGCTGTGCTCGATTATCGGGCTCGTTTTTATTATTGAACGGCTGTGGACATTGTCGCGGGCGAAAACGGACGTGCCGCGGTGCTTCATTCGGGGCTGATGCGCGCGAGCAGGGGATCCGAAGCGGTTGAAAAGGCGATATCCACGGCGGGCGTCATAGAGATGTCGTTTCTGGAACGGGGCCTCATTGCGATCGCCACGGTCGCCAACATCGCGCCGCTCTTGGGATTCCTGGGCACGGTTTCAGGCATGATAAACGCCTTCGGCGCGATCGCCGCGGCCGAACAGGTCAGCGCAAAACTCGTGGCAAAAGGCATCGAGGAGGCGCTCATCACGACGCTCGCCGGGCTCTGCATTGCGATTCCCTGCAACGTTATGCACAATTTCTTTATTTCGCAGATCGATCGTTTCATCATCGAGATGGAAGAAGCGAGCGCCGATCTGATCGACGAGCTGCTCGCACTCGAACACCGGACGTAACACGCGCGGCTCAGCATGAGGAAAAATCCGAGGATACGGCGAGCAAGCATGAAGACGCTGGGAGATATCTCCAATCTTCCTTCCATGTCGGATATTGCGTTCCTGCTGCTGATATTCTTCCTGGTCAGCACCATGTTCGCGGTCGAACAGGGAATCCCGCTGGTGCTCCCCGGCCGGCAATCCACAAACGTGACCGTGAAACGATCCGATGTTCTCGAGATCGACGCTCGCGCAAACGGAGCGATTACCCTCGACGGCCGGCCGGTCTCGTTGCGGGACATCCGGCCCGCCGTGGAGAAGGGACTTGCGCAGAACGAGAAACTCATCGTGGTGCTCTCGACCCATCCGAATACCGAATACGGGTTGATGGTTGATCTTCTGGATGAGATCAAGCTCGCGAATGCCAGGGTGATTTCGCTGAGAACCCTTCCGGCGGAAGGCTGAAGCATGTCATTCCAACGCACCGTCCAGATTGAAAACAGGATTCCGACCGCTTCGATGGCGGATATCGCCTTTCTGCTGCTCATCTTCTTCATGTCGACCACGATCTTCAAGATGGAAGAAGGGCTCCCGGTGGAGCTTCCGCGCGCGGCGGCGGCTCAGAGCCAGAAGCAGGAGCGGATTCTTCACGTATGGATCGACGCGGGCGGAGACGTGTCCATCAACGACAAGCTGGTGAGCGCTGCAGATCTCGGAGATATCATGAAAGCCGCGCTCTCCGTGAATCCGGCTCTCGTCATTGCGTTCAACGCGGATTACCGGACGGCGTACGGCACGGTTGCCGCGGTGATCGAAGAGCTGAAAAAAGCCAACGCGGTCCGAGTCTCCTTCACCTGCGATCCGGAAGCGGATTCCGGCCCGAAGTGACCGGCGGCCCTTTCGGCGCAACGCCTTCGTTTTTTTCGCCTTCCAGACCTCTCTTTTTTATTCAAACGAGCTGCATTATTGCGTATACTTGCAACAAACATCGTTCCCATTCGTACTGGTCATGAATGTGAAACAGTCCGCGGCATTCGCCTATTTCATGGAAGGTGTACGTATGAGAGTATGGATCCTGCTGTGTATCGCGCTGTTCGCCTGCGCCGGGCCGGGCTCGCCCCGCGCATCCGCGTCCGAAATCCTCGCCCTGGAACAATGTCTGGAGATCGCCATCAAGAACTCGACGGCGGTCGGCATTTCACAGGAGCAGCACCTGAGGGCGAGAAACGACGTGCTTCAGAGCTATGGGGGATTGCTGCCCAACGCCCAGCTCCAGTTTTATACCGGGCATACCTTTCTCGGACCGACGAAATCAATCGCAATCGACTCGCAGGGGCGCCCCATCCAGCAGAGCGGTTCCGATTATGAATCGTACGCATTTTCGCTCATGAGCTCCATGAACGTTTTCGATTGGGGCGTGACGGCCAAGAGCATCAGCGGTTCGAAGCAAATGGCCAAGGCGGCATCCTATGATCTGCAGTATCAGAAAGACTATGTAACCGCCGTCGTGATACGGGCATACTACGATTATATCAGAAAAATGAAACTCCGCGACGTGAGACGGATGAGCACCGAGGCTGCGGCAAAAAACCTCGAGCAGGTGGAAGCTTTCTACCGGATCGGTTCGAAAACCAAGGCCGACGTGCTGCAGGCCAAGGTGCGCCTGGCGAATACGCAACTTGCGATGGTCACCGCCGCCAACAACAAGGAGAACGCCCGGGCGTATCTCGCGTCGCTCCTCAATTTCCCCCTGGCCAAGGATTTCGAGATCGACGCGTCGCTCGAGATCCGCACGGTCGAGCCGGATCTGGATGCGGAATTGGAGCATATGTTCGCCCACCGCTCAGATCTGCTCGCGAACCACAGCAGGGTGCAGGCCTCGCAGTGCGCGCTGACGGCGAACCAAAACAGCCGCTGGCCGACGATCGATGCGTCCTTCCGGTACTCGTGGAACGACCGGGCTTTCCCCGAGGATGCGAACTTCTTCAAGCAGGATTATGCATGGTCCGTCGGAGTAAGCCTGAACTTCAATCTCTTCGACCGCTTCACGACAAAAGCGAACATTCTGTCCGCGAGGACACAGCAGCGAATCGCGGAGTACCAGCTCCAGCAGGCCAGGCTCAACGCCATCCTCGAGGTCAAGCAGCTCGTGCTCGCGCTGGATGAAGCCGGGGAGCGCATTTCGCTGTCCGAGGAGACGGAGCGCCAGGCCGAGGAAAACATGCGGCTTGCCGAAGAACGGTACCGCGTCGGCGCGGGGACCATTCTGGAAACGATCGATGCGGAAGTCTCTCTCACGGAAGCGCGCGCGGCCATCATCGAGGCAAAGTGCGATTACCTGATCGCGAAGGCGGATCTGCTGCGGGCGACGGGGAGACGGGTCACCACGCAGTAGCTTCGAGAGCTCGCTCGGGACACCGGCGATTGGCGGATGCATGCTGATCAGCATGAACGGCATCACCAGACTCTACGCGATGGGCGATACTGTCGTCCGCGCCGTCGACGGGATCAGCCTCGAAATGGAGCGGAACGAGTATCTGGCCATCATGGGACCGTCCGGCTCCGGCAAGACGACCCTCATGAACATCATCGGCTGCCTGGATACGGCCACATCCGGCACCTATTGGCTGAACGGCAAAGACGTGACCAAGCTGGCGGACGACACGCTCGCATTCATACGAAACAAGGGAATCGGTTTCGTATTCCAGACCTTCAACCTTCTCCCTCGCGCAACGGCATTCCAGAACGTCGAGCTCCCGCTGATATACGGAGGCATGGGCGCCGGGGCGAGGCGTGAACGCGTCTGGGAATCGCTCCGGACCGTCGGCCTCGAGGATCGCGCGCACCATCGGCCCACCGAGCTGTCGGGCGGGCAGCGGCAGAAGGTGGCGATCGCCAGGGCCCTCGTGAATACGCCTTCCATTATTCTTGCCGATGA
>JACQXT010000124.1 GCA_016208665.1 Chitinivibrionia bacterium
CTCTCTCGATTCGTTGTGGGGATGCGCTCGGTGCTGGCCGTGACCGCCGGGATCGGCCGCTACCCGGCTGGGAAGATGCTGGTCTATTCTACGATCTCCTACCTGATCTTCACCGCGATTGTCATGTACGCGGCGATGAAACTGGTTGAGAATATGGAGGTCATCCTGTATTATATCCGAACCTATGACCGCACGGTCTGGACGCTGGCGATTCTGCTGGTCGCCGGCCTGCTTGCGGCGAAAATAATCTCGGTCAGAAGGAGCGGTGTTAAATGAAGATTGTGCTGCTGACGGGCGGCGATTCCAACGAGCGCGAGGTGTCCCTCAATTCGGGGCGGTCGGTGCAGGCGGCATTGCAACGCCTCGGCCATGAGGTTCTGGCGGTTGACCCGTTGGGCGGCAGGCCGCAGCTGGACAATCAGTCCCGGACGGCTACCGGTGCGTTACCCGACCAGGGAGCGTCATTGCCGACCAAGCCGGTCTCGCTTTCGCTGGTCGACACGCTGTCCACTGCAAAGAGTGCCGACATCGACTGCGTGTTTATTGCACTTCACGGAGGGAGCGGTGAAAACGGGACGGTCCAGGCTCTGCTCGAACTGGCGGGTGTGGCCTACACCGGCTCCAACATGACCGCTTCCGCCATCGCCATGGACAAGGCGGTATCCAAGCGGTTGTTTGCCTCGGTGGGGATACTGACTCCGGAGTTTCGACTGTATCGACTTGAAGACGAGTTCGTGCCTTACGGCATCGTGCGCGAAATCGCTGAGCGGATGTCTTTGCCTTTGATTGTCAAACCAAACGACAGCGGCTCGACGGTCGGCCTTACCAAGGTCGAGGAGGTTGAGGACTTGCACCCGGCCCTGGTTACCGCCAGTCAGGAGTCGCGGCATATTCTGGTGGAGCAGTTTATCGCAGGGCGCGAAATAACCGCGGCGGTGCTTAACCGTGAGCCCCTGCCGCTGGTCGAAATCAAGCCTAAAAAGGGTTTGTACGATTACGAATCCAAGTACACCAAGGGAATGTCAGAGTACTTTGTTCCGGCCGAAATTCCCTCCGAGATCGCGGACAAGATTCAGCAAGCCGCGCTCAAAGCCTATGATGTCGTCGGTGCCTCGGGTTTGGCGCGAGTCGACTTCATCCTCGCACCTGATCGGCAGTTCTACTGTCTCGAATTGAACACGCTTCCCGGAATGACCGATCTTTCGCTGGCTCCAATGGCGGCCAAAGCGGCCGGGATCAGTTTTGATCAGTTGGTGCAGCGGCTGATCGAGTGCGCCGTAAAACCGGCCATGCGGGTAGATGGATAAACTCTCGCCCAAGGCGATCATCTTCGATTTCGGCTCGACACTGGTCGAATACCCATCCACGACGTGGGAGGAAGTGAATTCCGAGTGCGTTGAGGCAGCCCGGCAGTGGCTGATAGCGCGGGGTAAAACGGTGCCGGACGAGGCATCGTTCCACGGGAAGTTCCAAGCGATTCGCGAAACTTATCGAGAGACTGCTGCCCGGACCCTGATCGAGTGGACGGTCCCGCAGGTGGCGGCCCGCGTTCTGAAGGAGTTTCAAATCGACTCTAGATATTCAGTTCGTCCTTCGGTCTTCGTAAACCGCATCCCGACATATTCTACGAGGCTTCTAATCTGGCCGGCTGGGCGCCTTCCGAATGCGTCTACATCGGCGATCGATATGTAGAGGATGTAACGGGGCCGACCTCGATCGGCATGCCTGCGATTCTCAAGCTGCACCCGGAACGAGCGTATCCGCCAGATCTCTCATACAACGTCCGGAGGGTGCGCACCCTGCCGGAGTTGGAGCAGCATTTCGACCTCTGATCGGCCGGCTGCGGGTCGGTTGGGTCAGTTTTTTCGTTGGCGAACCCCGGCTTCTATCTTATCATTATTCCTCAGAAGATTGAGTAGCTGAGAATTCGCGTTGAGGAGGCGCACGAGAAGATGGACCAGACGGAACTGCTGCTGAAAGTACTCACCGAGGCTGACGGCGTCGCCGGGCATGAAGATGAAATTCGCCGGCTAATGGCGCGGGAGCTTAAGGGGAGTGTCGACGAGATCCTCTATGACAAAATGGGATCAATTGTAGGGCGCAAGGCCGGGAGCGCTGACCGTCCCCGAGTCCTGGTCGAGGGGCACATGGACGAAATCGGGTTCATGGTCAAGGAGATCACGGAGCAGGGATTTCTCAAGTTTCTCCCGCTCGGGGGTTGGTGGGGGCATGTTACGCTAGGACAGCGGATGCGGGTTCTTACTTCGAAGGGGGTGGTCCCAGGCGTGGTTGGCTCCACGCCGCCGCACTTGCTCGAGGCCAAAGACCGTGAGAAAGTGATTGAGATCAAGGATATGTTCATCGACGTCGGCTCGATGGAGAAGCAAAATACGGCCAAGCAGCTCGGAGTGCGGGTGGGCGACCCGATTGTCCCGGAGAGCCAGTTCACAATCATGGGAAACAAGAAGAACTACCTTTCAAAGGCGTTCGACAACCGGATGGGCTGCGCGGTGGCGATTGAAGTAGTTCGCAAACTGGCCAAGGTCAAACACCCCAACACGGTTTATGCTGGTGGCTCCACTGAGCGCGGTGGCGGGGACGGCGGTGTGATTCATAAATCTCGTCTGGGAGTACCGACGATATATATAGGTGCCCCGACGCGGTACATTCATACTCATAATGCCATCATGAACCGATCCGATTATGACAACACCGTGAAGTTGCTGGTCGAGGTGATCAAGGTTCTTGACGAGAAGACCGTAAACTCATTCACGGAGGCTTAGGCGTCGATGTCCCTCAGGTTCAGAAACAGCCTTACGCGGCGGATAGAAGAGTTCGTCCCGATAGAGCCCGGCAAAGTGCGGATGTATACCTGTGGTCCAACGGTTTACAACTTCGCTCACATTGGCAACTTCCGTACCTACCTTTTTGAGGACCTGCTTCGTCGATATCTCAAGTACAAGGGATTTCAGGTCACGCAGGTGATGAACCTCACGGACATCGACGACAAGACGATCCGCGACTCCCGGGCGGCGGGAGTGTCGTTGCATCAGTGGACGGCGCCGATTACCCAGGCTTTCTTCGATGACCTTGACTCGCTGGGCATCGAGCGCGCAGAGCACTCTCCCGCCGCTACCGAGCACATCCCCGAGATGGTTGATATCATCAAGCGTCTGCGTGACCGGGGCCTGGCCTACCAGGTTGACGGCAATTGGTACTATCGCATTTCGGGCTTTCCCGATTACGGTAAGCTGGCCAATTTGGATACGGCCGGATTGAAAGCGGGCGCCAGGGTTGCCGCCGATGAGTACGAAAAGGACTCGGTGAGCGATTTCGCCCTGTGGAAGGCCTGGGACGAGGCGGACGGCGACGTCTTCTGGGAGACGGAGCTCGGAAAGGGACGGCCGGGTTGGCATATCGAATGTTCAGCCATGAGCGTCAAATACCTCGGTGAGCATTTTGATATCCACACCGGTGGCGTCGACAACATGTTTCCGCACCACGAGAACGAGATTGCCCAGAGCGAGGGAGCCTTCGACCATAAGTTCGTAAATTACTGGCTGCACAGCGAGTTTCTACTCGTCGAAGGACGAAGGATGGCCAAGTCGCTTGGCAATTTCTTCACTCTGCGCGACATCCTGAAGCTGGGTCACTCGCCCCAAGCGGTACGGTACTTGCTCCTGTCAACGCACTACCGGCAGCAATTGAACTTCTCGTTCGACGGTCTGCAAGCGGCCAGAGGAGCCCTGGAACGTTACAACGACTTTGTCGCCAACCTCTCGCAGTACCAAGACGGCCAATCCAACGGCCTGGCCGAGGGATATACAAAGACCGCGGCGGACGGATTCGAACAAGGTCTGGATGATGATCTCAATATCTCAGCCGCTTTGGGAACGGTCTTTGACTTTGTTCGCGACATCAATCGTCTGGCCGCTGGAAGACAAATGTCGCTGGCGGAGAGGGACGAGGCATTGGCACTTGTCAAGCGATTCGATACGGTGCTGAATTTCGCTCAGAAAGCAACTTCGCTTGATGCCGAAATAGAGAAGCTTATTGCGCAGCGCAACCAGGCCCGCAAGAACCGCGACTTTGCGCTTGCCGATCGCATCCGCGGTGACCTGCTGGCCCAGGGAATAGTCCTTGAAGATACAGCGCAGGGGGTCCGCTGGAAGCGAAAGACCTGAAGTCAGTTGCGCGATGGCGGCAACTTGCGTATTGTCTTTTGGCCGGTCCGCGATTCTGAAGGCCGACGTAACTCAGCTGGTAGAGTAGCTGATTTGTAATCAGCCTGTCCTCGGTTCAAATCCGGGCGTCGGCTCTTTTTCAAATTCAAATTCAACCGGAATGCGCAAGGGTGATATCGTCGCCCTGGACGGAGTCAGTCTATCCGTGACGGAAGGGGAGATATTCGCTCTACTAGGGCCAAACGGGGCCGGAAAAACCACTCTGCTTAGGGCGGTCCTCGGGATTACTTCCATTACGTCCGGTTCGGCGACGGTTAGGGGAATCCCGCCGTCCGACAGCAGGTCTCGCGTAGGCGTTGGGTATCTCCCCGAGAACCACCGCTTCCCGGGGCATCTGACCGGTCTGGGGCTACTGGAGTTGACCGGGCGGATGCACCGCCTGGATCGGTCGCAACTCGATCAGCGCAGCGAAGAATTGCTGGAGCTGACGGGGATGTCGAGGTGGTCCGACATGAAGCTACGGAAGTACTCAAAAGGGATGCTCCAGCGAATCGGCCTGGCGCAGGCGCTCATGCCTGATCCCGACCTCTTGTTTCTCGACGAACCGACCGACGGCGTCGATCCGGTCGGGCGCGCGGATATCCGGCAGGTTATGACCCGGGTTCGCGAAGAGGGGAAGACGATTGTTCTTAACAGCCATCTGTTGTCGGAAGTGGAGACAGTCGCTGACCGGGTGGCGATCTTGTCGCGTGGGCGACTCATGAAGGTAGCCACCGTCGAGGAGTTGACCTCGCGGGCCAGCCAATACGAGATCGAGGCCGAGTTCGGCAACACGCTGATAACGGTGCCCGACGAGGTCGGTAAACTCGTGGCCCTATCGTCGCGGCGACTGGTTGTCGAACTCGTGGATCCGATACGAATCAACGACCTCATCGACAACATCCGCATGAAGCGCATTGCCATCAGGACAGTGAAGCCGCTTAAGGTCACGCTGGAGCAATCATTCCTGGAGGCGGTGGCCGGCGACAATGAGGAGGCTTCGCAATGAGAGGGATTCTGATCGACACGCTGGTGGAACTGCTCGATCGCAGAGTGGTATGGGTTTACGCTGTTGTAACTGTGATTGCGATCTTCGTGATTGTCGCGACCAGCTCGGCCAACCTCCAGATTCAGGGAGAAGAGATTGATCTGTCGAATATGAACGACCAGCTTGGCAATCCGTTGATGATGGGAGTCAATGCCTTCGCCTATGTGCTCGTCTTCTTGTCGGTGATGGCGTCGGCCGGGAGTATCCCCGGCATGCTGGTAAAGGGCCGCGCCGAATATTATCTGTCGCAACCATTGCCGCGAACCTCTCTGATAATGCGAAAATTGCTCAGCCTGTGGTTGGTTTACTCGGGTTTGGTTGTTTCCTGTGTGGCTGTAATCTGGGTCGTTGCAGGGATCGTACTCGGTCTGTTCGGTCACGGGCTGTTGTGGTTGCTGTTGATTCACATCCTGTCGCTGGCAATTTGGCTCTGCGTAACGGCCTGCGCCGGTGTAGTCGCGGGATCGGCCGCGATGAGCATGATGGCAGCGTTTGTTGTCTGGGTATTTCAACGGATACTGGTGTTTCACGAAGAGATTGCGGCGTTCGCGGATTCCAAACCGATTGAATACACAGTCACGGGTTTGTACCACCTGTTTCCTAAAACCGGCCAGATGTATGATTTGGTGGAAACTCTGGTGTCGGGAAGACCCGCCGACTGGATGCCGCTATACAGTTCGCTCCTGCTGGCCACTGTTCTGCTGAGTGTGACCTGCCGCATATTCGAACACAAGAGTTACTAGCCCCGTTGCCTATCGCCGAACGGGAATCACTTTACACAGTCTGTGGAGGGCCGTATATTCGGCGGAAAATGCGATGTTCATAACACAGGAGATGAGTGATGACTCCACGCCAATACCTTCAGAAAAACGAAAAGCGCGCCCTCAAAGAGTTGTTCGAATTACTGCAGTTTCCCTCGGTGTCAGCCAAATCCGAAAACCGGAAGGATGTTGCCAAGTGTGCCAAGTGGCTTGTCCAGCATCTGAAGGGGATCGGGTTCAAGACGCGACTGATGCCAACCGGTGGACATCCGGTGGTATACGCCGAGTACCTGGTCGATAAGAACTTGCCGACGGCGCTCTATTATGGCCACTACGATGTACAGCCGCCGGAACCGCTCAAACTCTGGACGACACCTCCATTCAAGCCGACCGTCCGCGGCGGATACATCTTCGCTCGCGGCGCCGCCGACGACAAGGGGCAAGTATTTGCCCATCTCATGGGTTTACAGGCACTCCTCGAGACAACCGGTACGCTGCCGATAAACGTCAAGCTGCTTATCGAAGGCGAGGAGGAGGTCCACTCCGCCCATCTGCCCACATTTCTCAAGCAACACAAAGAGATGTTAAGCGCGGACTTGTGTGTTGTCTCGGACTCGGGCCAGTACGATCGGACCACTCCCGCTGTAACCTACGGGTTGCGCGGAATTGCCTCGGTTGAAGTGTTTGTTTACGGCCCCAATCGGAACTTGCACTCCGGTACCTTTGGCGGCACTGTCGGCAACCCGGTAACGGTCCTGTGTGAGATGATCGGCCGCCTGCACGACCGTGACGGCAAGGTGGCGATCCCGGGGTTTTACGGCAAAGTGAAGCCGATCGGGAAATTCGAGCGCGAGCAGACGAAGAAGCTGCGGTTCAACGAGAATCTACTGAGAAAAGGGATCGGCGTCGGCACCCTTCAAGGAGAAAAGGGCTTCTCGGCGTTAGAGCGTACGTGGATGCGACCGACTTGCGAGATCAACGGTATCACCGGCGGCTACCAGGGTGAAGGGGCCAAGACAATCATTCCTTCGCTGGCCTCGGCAAAAATCACCATGCGTTTAGTTCCCAACCAGGATCCAATGGATGCCTGTAACAGAATAGAAAAGTACCTCAAGCAGATCGCACCCGAGTCGGTTACAGTGAAAGTTGACAAGCATGGTGGCGCCAAGGCGGTGCGAGTGC
>JACQXT010000090.1:0-1518 GCA_016208665.1 Chitinivibrionia bacterium
CCGCCGATTCCTCCGTGCGGAAATACATCGCGAAACACGGTCCCGGAATCCACCACATCGCCTTCAATGTCGCGAACGTGGAAACGGCGGTCGCGCGTCTCAAGGCCATGTCCGTCAAATTGATCGACGATACGCCCCGCGCCGGGAAGGAAGGTTCGCGCGTCGCGTTCATTCACCCTTCGGCGACGCAGGGAATCCTCTTTGAGCTCGTCGAGCCGGCGCGGCCGGAAGAGGAATGAGCGAGGGCGCTACTTTCTCTTCTGTTTCTTTCCCTTGGCGCGCCCCCAGAGCAGCGCAAAGGTAATCCCGAATACAACCGCGAAGATAAGAATGTATTTTGCAATCGTTGCCATGACACACCATGGAACGGCCCCCCGATCGCATCGACCAGGGGGCCGTTTGTACGACAAACTTAAAACACCACAACGGAGAACCGTCCACACAGGCGCGGTCCTCGCGCAGTCTGCTACTTGCCCATCGGGATGGGAATGCCGACTCCGGCCATGACCAGGAAGTCGCTGTTCTTGACATCCCATTCGGTGTCGGTATCGTCGATTGACGAGAGACCATACGTCCAGCGGCCGTCGAAAAGGATCTTCGCGGTTCCGAGATCGTATGCAAGACCGGCGCCGACCGTCAGGCCGTAATCCATCCCTTTAATGTACTCATCGATATCCTCTTCCCCGCCGTCCGAAACTTTTGCGCTCATTTTGAATGCGAGTGATACGCCGGCGAATCCCTGTACTTCGAGTTTCTCGGCGGCAGGCAGTTTGATCACTGCGAGGATGGGAACTTCGATGTAGTCCAGCTTCATCGTGATCGTTTCATCTTCAAAATCGCCCTTGGCGCCCTTCTGCACGTACAGAGCTTCCAGACGAACGGCGAAATCTTTGTTGATGTTGGCGGTAACGAACGCGCCGCCGGCAAAACCCAACCGCATGTCGGTCGTTCCGGTCGAGTCCACGTCATCGCCCATGATATCCGCGATGCTCAGGCCGCCTTTTGCACCGACTTCCCACGTAAGCTGCGCGAATGCGCTGGTTGATGCGATGAGAACGAAGATGGTCGCTAAAGTCAATATGCTCAGTAAACCTTTCCTCATCTCACCCTCCTTTCGGTAAATTGGTTAGCTGCGTATTGTAGAAGAATTGTCGGCGGTTGCAAGAAGAAATTATTATCTTATTCAATAATAACAAGTTATGGTTTGCCATCCGGTTCGCCCTCGATACTCGAATCGAGAGGTTTGAGCATCGCGATCGTCGCGCCCCATCCCCCGCCGCGGTCTCCTCCGAGGCCGTATGAAGCCACTTCGGGGAGCCGGTCGAGGATTGCGTGAACGGTCCGCCGCATCGTTCCCGTTCCCTTTCCGTGAACGATGCGCACCTGGAGGATGTCCGCTTTCCGGCACGCCGCGATATACTCCGGAATCAGCTCTCCGACCTCCTTCGGATTGAACGTGTGAAGATCGAGAGTCCCGTCGATCGGCACTTTGATCGGATCGCCTTCGTCTTGCGAATC
>JACQXT010000090.1:1532-9872 GCA_016208665.1 Chitinivibrionia bacterium
GGCTCTCAGGCCGAATAATCGTAGAAACCCTTCCCCGTCTTTCTGCCCAGCCGGCCGCTCGCAACCATCTTCTTCAGCAGCGGACACGGCCGGTATTTGGAATCGCCGAGATCCTTGTGCAGCACTTCCATGATGTCGAGGCACACGTCCAAACCGATCAGATCGGCGAGCGTGAGCGGCCCCATGGGGTGCGCCATTCCCAGCTTCATGACCTCGTCGATGGATTCCTTTGTCGCGACGCCTTCCATGAGGCAGAATACCGCCTCGTTTATCATCGGCATCAGGATCCTGTTCGACACGAATCCGGGATAATCGTTCACCTCGACGGGAATCTTATCCAGCTTTTTGCACGCGGCAATGGTTGCCGCGGCCGTCGCATCGTCCGTTTCCAATCCTCTGATGACTTCGACAAGCTTCATCATCGGAACGGGATTCATGAAATGCATGCCGATAAAGCGCTGCGGCCGCTTCACCAGAGAGGCAAGCGCCGTTATCGAGATCGACGACGTATTGGAGGCGCAAATCGTCCCTTCGTCGACCGCCCCATCGATCCGCTTCCACAGATCGCGCTTCACCTGGAGATTCTCGAATACCGCTTCGATGACGATCTCCGCTCCCGCGGCGTCCTCCGCCTTGGTGCTCGTCCGTATGCGTCCGAGGATCGCATCCACGTCCGCGGCGGCGATCTTCTCCTTCTTGACCAGCCGGTCGAGGCTCTTTCTGATCGTATCGACGCCGCGCTTCACATACTCGTCCTTGACGTCGATCATGGTGACGTCGATACCGGAATGCGCGCACACCTGGGTGATGCCGTTGCCCATGGTGCCGGCGCCGACAACCGCAATCTTTTTCACGTCCATAGTAACCTCCCTGGATACTCCATCATGTCGTTCCCCGTTCGGGGAATTCGGATTGATCCGATTCACACTCCTGGCATTCCTAAACCCTCGACACCGCCATGGCGACCGCGTTTCCGCCTCCCAAGCAGAGCGTTGCGAGACCCTTCTTCGCATTGCGCTCCTTCATGGCATGAATGAGCGTCTCGAGGATCCGGGCGCCGGAAGCGCCGATGGGATGGCCGAGGGCGACCGCTCCGCCGTTCACATTGACGCGGTCCGCGGGCAGCTTGAGTTCCCGCATGACCGCGACAGCCTGCGCCGAAAACGCCTCGTTGAGCTCGATGAGATCGAATTGATCGACGTTCCCGCCCATGCCCGCCAGGAGATTCTTCACCGCTTCGACCGGAGCCATCATGACCCACTGCGGTTCGAGGCCGCCGGTCGCATACGCATCGATGACGGCCACTATGGGAAGCCCGAGCTTCGCGGCCCGTTTCTCCGACATGACCAGAACGGCGGCGGCGCCGTCGTTGATCGTCGAGGCGTTGCCCGCCGTGACCGTCCCGTCCTTCTTGAATGCGGGCTTGAGCTTGGCGAGCGATTCGACCGTGACATCGCCCCGCGGGCCCTCGTCGGCGTCGACGACGACGGGATCGCCCTTTTTCTGCGGAATCGATACGGGGGCGATTTCGCTCTTGAACGCGCCCCGCTGCATTGCGGCGACGGCTTTTCGTTGGCTGTCGAACGCATGCTGGTCCTGCTGCTCCCTCGTCACGCTGTATTTCTCGGCGACGAGTTCGCCGGTGATTCCCATATGATAATCGTTGTAATGATCCCAGAGACCGTCATGGATCATCACATCGATGAGTTTGTCGTGGCCGAGGCGCTGTCCCGTGCGGGCCCCCAGGAGCATGTAGGGCGCCCTGCTCATGCTTTCCATGCCTCCGGCGAGAATCGTCTCCGCGTCCCCCGCTTTGATGGCCTGAGCGGCCAGCGCGATCGATTTCAGCCCCGAGCCGCACACCTTGTTGATCGTCATCGCTCCCACCTTCGGAGGGATGCCGGCGAAGATAGCCGCCTGCCGGGCCGGATTTTGCCCCAAACCGGCCTGGAGCACGTTTCCCATGATCACTTCGTCGATGCCGCCGGGATCGATTCCCGTCCGCTCGATGACCGCTTTCGAGACCGACGCCGCGAGCTGGGGAGCCGGAACGGATGACAATCCTCCCAGGAATTTTCCAATCGGCGTCCGGAGCGCTTCGACAATCACTGCCCTTTCCATGAAAACCTCCTCCGTGTGAGAGTACCGGCGACCGCGATTCGTTCGCGGTCATTCCTTCAGACTATGCCGTGCAATCACGAGCCGCTGTATCTCGCTCGTTCCCTCCCCGATTTCGCACAATTTCGCGTCGCGGTAAAACCGCTCGACCGGATAATCCGTCGTATATCCGTAGCCTCCGTGAACTTGAATGGCGTCTCGAGTCACGCCCATGGCCATTTCCGAAGCGAACAGCTTGCACATGGCCGATTCCTTCGTAAACGGCTCGTTCGCGTCCTTCAACCGGCTCGCATCGTACACCATGAGGCGGGCCGCATGGATTCCCGTCGCCATATTGGCGATCTTCTCCTGGATGGCCTGGAATTCCGCGATGGGCTTGCCGAATTGATGGCGTTCTTTCGCGAACCGAACCGATGCATCCATGGCGCCCTGCGCGAGGCCCAGCGCCATGGCGCCGATCGATATTCTCCCGCCGTCCAGGGTCTTCATGAAGAGCTTGAAACCATCGCCCTCCCTGCCGAGCAGGTTCTTGCGCGGCACCTCGCAATCCTCGAATACGATCTCCGCGGTGCTCGAGCCCCGCACGCCGAGCTTCTTCTCGAGCGATCCGACCGAAAAACCCGCGAATGTATTTTCGATGATGAATGCGCTGATACCGTGCACGCCTTTGCCGGGGTCCGTCACGGCCGTAGCGACCATGCAACGAGCGAAACCGCCGTTCGTGACGTAGATCTTCGTGCCGTTGAGAATATATGTGTCGCCCTTGAGAACGGCGACCGTTTCCGTTCCCGAGGCATCGCTGCCTGCGTTCGGCTCCGTGAGGCCGAAACACCCGGCCGTTTCTCCTGAGGCGAGCCCCGGGAGATATGCGCGCTTCTGCTCCTCCGTTCCGGCTACGACGATGGGAGCCGATCCGAGGGAGTTGTGGGCCGCTATGGTAAGACCCGTGGAACCGCACACCCGCGACAGCTCTTCAACAACGATCGAATAGCACACCGTATCGGTCCCCGTGCCCCCGTATTCCGCAGGTATGACGAGGCCCGTGAAACCGACGCCGGCCATCTTCCGGAAGAGATCCATCGAGAATTCCTGCCGCTCGTCCATCTCCTTCGCCAGCGGCTGGACCTCCGATTCGGCGAACCGCCGCGCCATGTCCTGAATCATTCGCTGTTCTTCGGTAAGAGTCATTGTTTCCTCCGCGTACCGTGAGTTCCCCGGCATCCGGTGCCGGCCGGGGGATTCTCAGTGGAGAGCGCGCGCCGCCGGTATTCCCGATCCGCGTCCCCCGCCCCGGTTCATGCAAACAGTCCCCGTATGAATTCCGCGATGGCGGTGGTATCCGTCCCCGGACCGAAAATCTCCTTCACGCCCATCGTCTTGAGTTGTTTCGCGTCCTTTTCGGGAATGATGCCGCCGCCGATGAGATACACGTCGCCCAGGCCGCTCTGATCCATGAGCTGCTTTACCCGCGGGAAGAGCGTCATATGGGCCCCCGAGAGAATGCTGAGGGATACGACGTCGACATCCTCCTGGAGCGCCGCTTCGACGATCATTTCCGGGGTCTGGTGAAGCCCCGTGTAAATCACTTCCATTCCCGCGTCGCGCAGCGCGTTCGCAACGACTTTGGCGCCGCGGTCATGGCCGTCGAGGCCCGGCTTTGCTATGAGCACTTTGATCGGTTTTTTCATCTATTCCTCCTGAACAGGCGATGCACATCGCGGGAAGCGCCCCTTAGAAATACGCCGGCTCCCGGTATTCGCCGAAAACACCTTTGAGCACGCCGGTAATCTCGCCCAGCGTCGCATATGCCTGCGAACAGTCGAGCAGGTGCGGCATGAGGTTCTCGTTCCCGGCTGCGGCGGCCTCCAATGCGCGGAGCTTCTCCGCGACCGCGCCGTTGTCTCGTTCCTCACGAAGGCGCCGGAGCGCGGCGACCTGGTCGATTTCCACCTGAGTGTCGATTTCCAGAATCGGTATGTCCATCTCCTCGCTTCCCTGCTCGAACGCATTGACGCCGACGACGATCTTTCGCCGCGCCTCGACCGCTTTCTGGTACTCGTAGGCCGCCCTCCCGATCTCCCTGTGGAAGAAACCGTCCTCGATCGCGCGGATGACTCCGCCGCGTTTGTCGATTTCTTCGAAGTATCGCTCGGCGGCTTTCTCCATTTCCCTCGTCCGGGCTTCTATGAAATAGCTCCCCGCCAGCGGATCGATGGTATTCACGACCCCCGTCTCGTGGGCGATGATCTGCTGCGTGCGAAGGGCGATTCGAACCGCTTTCTCGGAGGGAAGCGCGAGGGTTTCATCCATCGAGTTGGTGTGAAGGGATTGCGTTCCTCCCAGGACACCGGCGAGCGCCTGGAACGCGGTCCGCACGATGTTGTTCTCCGGCTGCTGGGCGGTCAAGGAGCAGCCGGCCGTCTGCGTATGGAAGCGAAGGAGCCACGAGCGTTGGTTCTTCGCCCCGTATGTCTCGCGCATGCGCCGGGCCCAGATTCGCCGCGCCGCGCGGAACTTGCATATTTCCTCGAAGAAATCGAGGTGGGAGTTGAAGAAAAACGAGAGCCGCGGAGCGAAGTCGTCGACATCCTGCCCTGCTTCGATGCCGGCTTCGACGTAGGCGAAACCGTCCGCCAGCGTGAACGCGAGTTCCTGCACCGCGGTCGATCCGGCTTCGCGAATGTGGTATCCGCTGATGCTGATCGTATTCCACTTCGGAACGTTCTCGGAACAGAACGCCATGACGTCGGTGATGAGCCGCATGGACGGTTCCGGAGGAAAAATGAACGATTTCTGGGCGATGTACTCCTTGAGGATGTCGTTCTGCGTCGTCCCGGCGAGATCGCGGAGGGCCACGCCTGAGTTCACGCCGTTTGCGAGATACATCGCAAGAACGATCGCGGCGGGGCCGTTGATCGTCATGGATGTCGTGATGGCGGACAGATCGATTCCGCCGAAGAGAATCTCCATATCCTTCATGGAATCGACGGCCACGCCGCACTTGCCGACCTCGCCTTCGGCAAATCGATCGTCGGAGTCCCTCCCGTAGAGCGTCGGCAGGTCGAAGGCGACCGAGAGCCCGGTCTGCCCGCTCTTGAGAAGAAAATGGTACCGTTCGTTGGTGTCGCGAGGCGAGCCCATGCCCGAAAACATCCGCATGGTCCAGAGTTTGCCCCGGTACATATTCGGATGCACGCCGCGCGTAAACGGATAGTCCCCCGGCATCCCCAACTCTTCCATGTAGTCCAGATCTTCGACGTCGTCGGGCGCGTAGAGGACCTCCACGGGTTCGGACGACACCGTGGTGAAATCGAGATTCAGCGTGGAGCAGCGCTCGAGATCCTTGAGATACGCCCGCTTCCTCTTTTTCAGCTGTTTCATCCGATCTTCGTCCATCGATTTCATCCTCCTTGTTTCCCGATCGATAACGCGGCGACGAGCTCCCGCGCCGCCTGATAGGGGGATTTCGCGCCGTTCAGCACTTCCGGGAACAGGGCGTCCAACGCCTGCGCGATGCGCCGATCGTTCCAGAACAGATCCTTCAGTTTCTCCTCCGCAACCATGGCGATTCTGTTGCGAAGCGCTTCGATTCGTTTTTGCTCGATGCCGCCGTTCCGTTCCAGAAACGATTTGTGCCGCCCGATCGCATCCACCAACTCCGGGATGCCGCCGCCTTTGACGGCGACGGTCGGCACCACGAGGGGGCGCCATCCCTGTGCAGGGCGCCGCAGCTCGAGCATGCTGCGGAGGTCGTCGGCGTATCGGTCTCCGTGCGCTCTGTCGGCTTTGTTGACGATGAAGACGTCTCCGATCTCCATGAGACCGGATTTCAGGCTCTGGATATCGTCGCCGGCCTCCGGAACGAGCACCACGAGCGTGGTGTGCACGCTGAAACGGACCTTATACTCCAGTTGGCCGACGCCGATGGTTTCGAGAAAAATGACGTCGCTGCCGAAGGCATCCAGGACGTCGGCGAGCTCGTTGGCGCACGCGCTCAATCCCGTTTCGCTTCCGCGGCTCGCTACGCTTCGTATGAAGATTCCCGCATCCCCTCTCGCATCGCTCATCCGGATGCGGTCTCCCAAGAGCGCGCCGCCCGAGAATGGACTCGTCGGATCAACCGCCACCACACCGACTCTCTCGACCTCCCTGCGGTAGCTGCACGAGAGTTTGTTTATCAGGGAACTCTTTCCGGCTCCCGTCAATCCGGTTACTCCGATGCGGTACGCCCGCCCGACCTTGGGGAAAATAGCATCGAGGACGGCTTCACCCTCCTCCGCTCCCCGCTCCACGATCGACATGAGTCGCGACGCCGCGAGTGGATCGCCGGAAAAAAATCTTTCCATGTACTGTTCATGCATAGATACGACTCTTCGAGCATCGGCGAACCGGGGGTACCCTGCAGCAGGGACGTGCGCGACATCCGGGTTTGGCCGGCAGGTACGGGCTCATGAGGAGCCGTGAGGAGATACCTCAACCACCCATAGGCACCCGAGACAACCCTATCCACAAGTGAGACAACATGCTGTACCGAACCGACAATACCCCATTTCGAGGCGGTGTGTCAACGGCGTTTTTGGCCTCATGACGACGCAACTCTTATAATAAGAATATGTTATGAATATTTACCGATGCGGCTCATGAATAAAGCGGCGGTTTGACCGGAGAGATTCCCCGCACGTAAGCGATGCCGTTGTAACACTCCTCCCCGCTGGCACCGGTCAGGAGTGTTGCTGAAGTTAGTCGGTATACTGGGCCTTAATGCTTCCCCACGTGGTTGCGCTCGCAGGAGTGGCGCACCCATTTGCATACCCCGGCGATGGATTGCATCCCGTTCCGAGAGGCGGGGTGGCGCCGGAGTAGGGATTCAAGCCGTCAAACAGGACCCATGATCCCACTCCGTCGGATTCTCTCCCGACGGAACGGTCATCCAGCGCTTCAAACGCGGCGTACGAATAGGAGTCCTCGACGAGCGTGTCCGGACCGGCTATCCGGTAGAGCGTGACGGTGTCTCCCGAATTATTGAGGCTCAAACCGTACGACGGATAGCCCGTTTCGGCCTGCCACGCAACCGCATCCGATCCGTACACGATTGCGATTCTTCCCGGCTCCAACGCGCCGCTGAACGCGAATCTCCAGACGTAGCCGCCCGAGGCGTCGCCAAGGCGATACTGCGAGAGATCGACGGTGGTGACGCCTGCATTGATCACCTCGACCCATTCGTCGGTCTTCGAACTGACGCTGCCGTCCGAGTTCCAATCGATGACGGGATCGGCGAGAAATTCGTTCAGCTTGACTTGAGCCGATACTGCGGAATGCCGCCCCATGAGGAGCAGGCATAAAATGAAAAGAGCAACGTGTTTGAGAGTGCTTGTCCCGGGCGGCGCTCCCCGCTATCCTGATTGCATGCTCCGTATAGGCGTTGTCGCGGCTCCGGACTACCTCCGCCACCTCGCCCCGCTTGAACCCGCCGTTGCGGTCCAGCGCAGGTATGGGAATCTCGAACCGCAAGGAAATCGTCTTATATTTTTTCCGCCGACGCCGGCAGGAACGCCGTGAACGTCGAACCCGAGCCGCGCCTCGAGGATATGGTGACCCATCCGTCGTGCTGCTTTACGATGCCGTAAACCACCGAAAGCCCAAGCCCCGCGCCGCCCCCGAGATTCTTGGTCGTAAAGAACGGATCGAAGATATGAGGAAGCGACGTCGGATCGATGCCGGGACCTTCATCGGCGACCGAAAGCCGGATGAAATCGCCCGGGCGCGCTTCGCTCCCGGAAGCGCATTCGCTCCGGGATACGGCGACGTTATCGAGGCCTATCCGCAGGGTCCCTCCTTCCGGCATCGCCTCGCGCGCGTTGACTATGAGATTCATGATCATGAGCTCGATCTCCGCTTCGTCGCCGATCATGTTCCGAAGGCCGGGCTGGATGCTGCGGCAAACGGTTATGTCGTCGCCCAGGATGCGCTTCATGTCGGGCAGCATCCGGTCGACGGTCGCCCCCGGATCAAACACCCTGGCCTCGCCGAGACGGCCGCCTCGAACGAGCAGGAGTTGCTGGGTAAGGCTTGCCGCCCGGGAACCTTCGCCTTGGATTTTCATGATATGCTCGCGCGCCGGGTGATCGGCGTCCGTTGCCTCAAGGGCGCTGTGCGCGCTCCGGAGAATGGCCGTGATGAGAGAGCTGAAGTCGCGCGCGGCCTTCTCCGCCACCGCTCCCA
>JACQXT010000033.1:0-4466 GCA_016208665.1 Chitinivibrionia bacterium
TCGATCGATCTTGCCATCGAGAATCCAATGCCGAAGTTCGTCTTCGTTCCGTACGAGATCGCCGAAATCCCCTCCGTGCCAGGGCGGGATGTATCCCTTGAAGCTCCGGGGATTCTTCGAGCTGATCCTTCCGCCCGGGCCGTGGCAGCCGAAGCAACCGGATCGGGATGCCACCTGGTATCCTTCGCGCGCATCCGCCGGTATGGGTTCAAACGCGGCCACGGCCTTGTAGAAGGCGATAAGATCATCCAGTTTTTTCCCGGATACGGTGCCCTCGAATGCCGGCATGCGGAGAGGCAGCGACCCGCTGGTTCCGCGCGCCCGACCTGCATCCTCGCGGTTCGCATTCCGGCGCGCCGACTCTTGCTTGAACTCGTCTTCCAGACGCTTCGGATAGCCGAGGAGAATCCATTCCCGGATCTCCTGCTCGTTCTTCACGTACATCATCGCGGTTCCGCCGTCCCAGGCGGGGATTTCTTGATCCTCGCTCCCCGGATTCGGGATACCCCCCGTACCGCGAGGCCCATGACAGGCGAAGCAGCCGAGTCCCTCGGCAAGTCGAGCCCCGCGGAGCGCTGGAGTAAGGCGGGGTTTCCGCATGTATGCCGCTCCGCCCAACGCACCTGCAACAAGCGCCACGATAATCGCAAGGAGCGCAATCAATCTGGCATTCGATGATCTCATCGCGTGTGCTTTCCCAACGTTTACTTGCCCGGCGCCGCGGCCACCTTTTCGATCTTCGTTATTTCGATGGCCTTCACGCCGTCATGGTTGATCAATGTCCCGGTCAGACGAGATTGCATACCTGCAAAGTCGACCACGAGGTCTTTGGCGCTTTCATGTTCCGCTTTACCGATGATCAAGTATATCTCGCCATTCGAGAGAAATCCGATCGGGAGACCTTTGCGGATACAGGTCTGCGCGCATTTTGCGTGTCCGGGACCCTGCCCGTCGGCCGGATGTTTCATGTAGCAGTACAGATCGATCACCTCGCCCACGAGCGTGACCTCCTGGTTTGTCTTGTTGTTCATGGCGCCATGCTTGTGCTCCTCTTGATCGGCTAGCGCGTCGAGGGCGCTAACGCTGAGGAGCAACGACAGACCCAGAACAAGGAAACTTTTGCTTATGTTTGGTGAGTATCTCATTCTCACACCTCCTGAGATTACAGGTTACTGATTATACTCCAAACCGGATCGTTTTACACCCGACTGTGACTGAAATAATCAAAAAATCATCCCCCAGCCGAGGGAGATGCTCGTATCCGGCGTGGAATCGGACAAGCCTGACGCAACCATGCCGCTGAGGTATCGCCTGGCCGTCGGCCAGTATGCAAGCGATATCCCGAGCTGCCTGAACGGGTCCGTGTCCTCCAAGATTTGTGTGTATCCGGAAAACGAGAGGATCGCCGAAAACCTGTTGCCCGCGAAAGGCCGGCCTACGGCGACACTGTACGCCATGGGATTCTTGAAATCGACACCGGGCGGATCGCCCATCTTCCAGTAGATCATGCTCGCAGACAGGAAATAGCGGCTTATCCCCCGGGCGGCTGACAGACCCGCGCCGAAGTCCCATTCGCCGGTGCCGAAGCTCCTCGCAGCAGCGGCAACGGGCGGCTTTACGAGAGCGGCGATGCTCATTGAAAGATATCTGTGCCCTCTTTTCAGAATTTCGAGATCCGCGCGGCCAAGCGGATCGCCCACTCCAATCTCATGGAAATCATTCATGCCGGCACTCTGCATCTGTCCCCCTTGCATGTGCCCTCCGGCGCCGTCGCCCATCTCACCGCCGGAAGAGATCATGCCCGGTCCTCCGTTGGAAACGAGAGATGTGTTCTGGTATATGACCGGAAGGGTCACGGAGACGCGAACGCGACCTTCGGACACATAGAATCCGTTCAACAAATAGAAGCTGTTGGTTCGATCGGTGAATATGTACTCGCCCGTCGCGAATTGGAGGGCCCCGGAATATCCGATCTCCGCGGCGCGGCCCCGGAGGGGGGCGGCCAGGATCGCCAGGGCGATCCCGGCCGTCACCGTGATTCTCATTGGAACGAATATCGACGTGGTCGTTCTCATGGTTTAGTTACCTGGATTCTCCCGTTCCAGCCGCTTCGTCATCTTTTCGAGATTCTGAACGGCATGCTGCATCCGACCGGCCATTTCCATCATATTGTCTCGAAAACGGCCCATCTCCTGCTGCATCTCCGGATCTCGCATTATTGACTCATCCTGGATCATTTGATTGCACTGTTCCAGGTTGGTCCTCATGTTCCCCGCCATCATACCCATCGATTCGCTCATCTGCCGCATCATCTGCATCTGCTCCCTCATGTGGCCTTGCTGTTGGTCCATCATGTGGCCGAGAGTCTGTGAGAGCTCATGCGACTTTCCCATCATCTGTGTCATTTGCTGCATCATAGCCTGCATCTGTCCCATTTGCTCGTGCATGGACATCTGCTGATGCTGCATCGTCGTCTGGTTCTGTTCTTGACAATGCTGCGCTCGGGCCACGGTTACCCCGCAGGCGAAGAGCAACACCGTTATCGCTGCAGCCGCCAGACCTGTTCTCGATTTCATCGGCACTTCCTCCTTCTTGTCAGTGGTGAACCAATCAACATTTCGTGCGATGTGGCCGGCACTGCTCATTCGTACTGCATAAGAGGAGCCAAGAAGACACTGAACGTGCAACGCGCTCATAAAAAGGCTGTTACAAAAACAACGCCCGTCAGGACGCGCGAAGTTCGCACAAATGCCCGAGACTATTCTTCAAGAACGGAGAATATCCCACGCGCGGCATCAGAATTCATTCGAGCAGGAAGATTTATTCGAAAGGGCTACGCCTCTTCGATCTTATATCTTTTCATTCGATAGAGGAGTACGTGGCGCGGGATGTTGAGGTACTTCGCGGCTTTCGACCGGTTCCATCCGCATTTCCCCAGGGCCTCCCGTATGATCTTCTCCTCAGCCTCATGAAACGTGAGGTGCTCGGAGGATGCTTCGCCGCCAGGCTTCGCGGCCTCGACGGGAGCCATGCCGAAATCATCCGGCAAGTCGCGAACGGCCAGCGCGTCTGCCTTGCGCAGGATCACCATCCGTTCGATCAGGTTCTCCAGCTCGCGAATGTTGCCCGGCCAGGAGTATTCGGATAGCCGGCTCATGAGGTCCGGGGAGGCGGTCACTCTTGTGTTTGGCGCATACCGGCCCACGAATTCCTTGACGAGGACCGGGATGTCTTCCTTTCGCTCGGACAGAGTTGGGATTCTTATAGGAATGACGTTGAGACGATAGAACAGATCCTCTCGAAACTTGCCCTGGGCGACCCGTTTCTGCAGATCGACATTGGTCGCACCGATGACTCGAACATCGATCTGTTTGATCTGCTCCGATCCGACCTGCTCGATGACTCGTTCCTGGAGCACGCGCAGGAGTTTGACTTGTAGTTCGACGGCGAGTTCTCCGACCTCGTCCAGAAGCACCGTTCCGCCTTCGGCGAGTTCGAATTTCCCTCTCCTTTCCTTTATCGCGCCGGTGAACGCTCCCTTCACGTGTCCGAACAACTCCGATTCGATGAGATTGGAAGGTATCGCCCCGCAATTAACGGCAATGAATTCCCGATCCGCCCGCTCGCTCCTTGCGTGAATCGCGCGTGCCACAAGCTCCTTTCCGGTTCCCGACGGACCGGCCAGCAGAATAGTGGCGTCGGTGGCCGCGACTCTATCGACGGTCCTCATCATTTCCTTGAATGCCCTGGACACGCCGATCAGTTTCCCCGTTCGTTCGCTGTGTTCGAGGCGCTTTCTCAGGGATTTATTCTCTTTCTCGAGTTTTCGAAACGCCGTCGCCTTATCGATAACCGCAAACAGTTCATCATCTTCAAAGGGTTTCGTGATGTAGTCGAAGGCGCCGAGCTTGACGGCCTGGACGGCCTGGGAAACAGTCGCGTAGGCGGTAATCAAGATGACTTTAAGATCCGGCTGGAGCTGTTTCGCGTGCTCGAGCAGTTCGATGCCGTCGACATTGGGCATCTTGATGTCCGATAACAAGAGATCCCACCGGTCTCCGCGAAGTTGTTCGAGCGCGTGTTCGCCGTCCTCGACCGTGGTGACGTCGTGGCCGTATTTCTTCAACTTGAATTGGAGAACGCGGCGCAGTGATTGGTCATCGTCTGCCAGTAGAATCTTCATCGGCACTCCCTACTGTGCACGTGGAAGCGTGACGGTTGCAGTCGTCCCTCGACCGACCTCGCTCTCGATCGCAATTTCGCCCGAGTGGTTGTCGACAATGTCTTTGACGACCGCGAGGCCCAGGCCGGAACCGGTGGATCGCGTCGTGAAGAAGGGCTCGAAGATGCGGTCCAAAACGGCTTCGTCGATGCCGGCGCCGGTATCGGCGATCGTCAGCTGGGCGCCGACGGTATCTCGATCAGTCAATGAAACACGTATGGTGTCGCCCGCCTTCGAAGCCTGA
>JACQXT010000033.1:4489-5595 GCA_016208665.1 Chitinivibrionia bacterium
GCCATCTGATGGAGCCTTTCTCTGTCTCCGTCGACAACAACGCCTTCCTGCAGGTCGGCCTCGATAGAGAGCCCCTCCCGTTTTGCATGGGCCTCGATCTGCCGCAGGGTTGCCCTCAATGTCCCCGTCAAATCGAGTCTCTCGAGCTTCGTTTCCCTCAAGCGGGCAAACTCGAGGAAATCCGCCACGGTCGCGTCGATCCGCCTGATCTCGTTTCGCAAGATCAGTTTGAATTCCTCGCGGTCTTCGCGAGAGGTATCGTCATCAGTGAGTATGTCGGCAGCACCCTTGATGGACGCCAAGGGATTCTTGATCTCATGAGCGACACCGGCCGCCAGCTGGCCGACGAGTGACAGCTTCTGCGAGCGTTCCATCTGCAGTTGTGCTTCCACCTGCTTTCGCCGCGCCGCGAGCTCGCGCTCGACCAATACACCCACCAGAACCGCGATCGCATAGTAGAACACAATCTCCGTCAATTCACTGGGAAGATCGTGCGGATCAGCCATAGCACCGAGGGCATAAGGGATAACAAGAACGGATATTATGGAGGCCATGAACAATCCGCCCCGGAGCCCGAACCACGACGCCGCAATCACGATCGGTATATAACAGAGGCGCCCGTGAATAGCATGAATCCAGTGGACATGCCCGGACAGCCGCACCACGAGCCATCCGTAGTGGAAGGCCAGCGTAGCTGCGGTAACTGCTGCCAGCAGGAGTATTCTTGATCTTGACGATTCAGGCGTCCACAAAACGCCACCTCCGTGGTCGTTGATGTATTCCGATGCGACAACACATTCCGATAAGGCAACTACTATGCCACCGGGAAATCATGAACGGCCGGCCGCCATAAGCGGCTTTCGTCGTGGGGGATCAGGCAACCGTCACGAAAACTCTTCCGATGATGGCTGGCCCCACACCGTACTCCTGTAGATAAAAATAGAGAATTTTCTTCAAAAAAACAAATAATAATATACACTCTGACATAGGTCCGTCGCGGCATATCGTTGCAACAGCTTGTAATAAAGAACGATAGGTCTAATGGCATAACACTTGTATGATAGACGACAACGAGCATCTCATCGGATGACAACTGAGATGGAGAA
>JACQXT010000091.1 GCA_016208665.1 Chitinivibrionia bacterium
CGATGATATGCTGTATGTCGGCGTTCTTGAGGCGGTCCTCGAGGCGGTCGAAGGGCTCCTCTCCGTCTTCCAGTTCGAAGAACACCTTCAAGAAGCTTCCGATCATCTTCTCGCTCACGCCCGGGAAAAACTCGATGCCTTCAACCTCGCGCTTCTTCATTTCATCCATCAGGTACTGGAACGTGCCGAAACTCTGCGGATCGACGGGGATGCGCTCGTCGTTCAGCGTGAGATATTCCGACGAGATTCTCAGCAGGGCGCGCTCTTCGAGATGGAAAAGTTTGTGGAGAACGGCATAGAACTCGCCGACGCTGCGCTTGACGGCGTTGTTGTCGAGCTCGTAGATCTGAACCATTTTGCTGGCGGAAAACAACGCATACACCAGCGACGGCCCCAGGTCGGAAACGAGGTTGGCGTCTTCATCCTCGCCGAACGGCCGCCTCGCGGCATCCGTTCCTTCCGGGGCGGAATCCGCAAACGGATCCGTTTCGTTCTCGACGCCGGTCGGACTCGTATCATCCATGAAATCCATCGTTCACCCGCCGCTTGTTACTGTTGCCCGGAAAGGGCCATGCTCTTGGCCAGCATGCCGAGGGCGCGCTTGGCCTGGGTTTGCACCAGCGGGCTCGAGTCGGCTGCCAGCTTTTCGAGCAGCCGCACCGCCTCCGGCGCCTTGATCTTTTCGAGCGCGCGGATCGCCAGCACGCTGCCGTCCCTGTTCTTGCCGAAGAACTTGTTCTTCTTGAAGACCATCTCCTCGAGCCGTTTCACCGTCTGCGCATCCCCCACGGATCCGAGAATCATGAAAATCGCTTCCTGCTCGTCATGGCGTTTCTTGGTCAGCTCCTTGTCGAAGGCCAGAGCGTCCAGCTTCTGCCGTATCTCCGGATAGTTCTTGCCTTCGAGCGCTCCCAGCGCCTTCATGCGAATCTTCTTCTCCTCGTCATCCAGCATCTTCAGCAGAAGCGCCCGCGCATCGGCGTCCTCCGAAAATGCGAGATACTTGATCATCTCTTCGCGCACTTTCGTGTCGGGATAGAAGAAGCGACGATGCGTTCGACACCGCCCCTCCCGACGGCGGCGATCAGGCGGTCGCAGATCTCGTTTCGCAGGCGCACGCTCTCGGCGCCCTGGAGCAGCCGGATCATCGTATCCATGGCGGGGGCGCCGACGGAGTCGAGGTAGTTCAACATATCCTCCGCCTGCTTGTTCCACTGCGCGATTCCGTCCGTCAGATACTCGAGCGTATGCGCATCGCATAATTTATTCCGGAGCGCGGTGCAGAACTGGCGAACGTCCTCCGCCTGCGAGGGCTTGTCCATGCAATCGCTCAGCCGCCTGAGCGCCGCTCTCAATTTCTCGGTGAGCCGTTCCTGAATGCAGTTCTCGACGAGCCGCTCGACGATGTTGTGCACGTCGCGCAGCACGGAAGGGTTGCCGGAGAGGGCTATGAAATCGAACATCGTATCCAACAGCAGCAGCATACCGTCCGCGCGTTTTTCTTCCAGCAGTTCCTCGTGGCAGAGCTTCAGCTCCTCGCTGCCGACTTGGAAGAACATCTCGAGCAGTTCTTCGATGCGCCGTTCCCGCTCCGCATCCTCGAACGGCACGCCCATCTGCGCCGCCAGATCGCCGAAGTACGAATCCAGGCTGTCCAGCTCGGCATTGTTCTCGACCGTCACCCTGCCCTTGTCCTGGAACATGGGCAGCAGTTCCAGGTGATCGTCGGTATCCAGGGGAGAGGGGTCCTCCGATGCAGCGGTGCCCTCGCCTTCGCCGAACTCTCCGGACAGGTACTCGTCGAGAACGCGGTAGGAAATGTGATCGAAATCCGCCCGCCACAGTTTGGTTACGACGTCGTCTTCGGGCGAAGCCCGCAGCATCTCGTCGATGATGATATTCGCGAACTTCTCCGCTTCCTCGAAGTTGAGGGAATTCCGGAAGCTGATTTCGCCGATGCCGTCCTTATAGAGCAAGAACGCGATGCTCTCCTCGCGCTTGGAGTTCTCATAGATAACCTGGTCCTCCCACTTGATGGAATACTGGTCCACCATGAGGACGATCTCGTCGTGCTGCCGGAAAAACTCGTCGAATGCCGACCGAATCTCCTTGGAGAATGTGGTCAGAAGCGGATTGTTCTTGGCGTAGAGTTTTTTCCCTTGTATGAACTTGACGAGGCACTTGATGATCTGCTTGGCCTCGCGGAGGGCGGTGAGATTTCCCTCGGGGGTATCCCCGGCGATTGTCCCGGTCGATTCTGGGTGTTCGAATGGAGTATTCATGTTCTGGTATTCCAAGGGATTTCTCATGTATTTTAGCAAGTGCTGTGCCATGTGACTGAAGTATTGAAGCCATATATCTGTTTGTGATACAATGTATTACATTACTGCCGGACATGCCGGCGGGCACGATCCGGTTTTTATTTTTTTTCATGAGAAGTTTGTTGCATATTGCGCCTCTGTTTCGACCGGGGAGAGGTCCGAAGATGTTGCGTAAGATGTTATCGATATTCATCGTATGCTGTGTCGCCGCCGGCCTGGGCGGCTCGCGGAAGGCCGGAGCCATGGTATCCGCGCTCGACGGCTTCGGCGGGCCTCCGCTGCCCCTCCGGCATGCCGAAGCGAGGGCGATTCTCGAGCAGCTCTACCAGGACCGGCTGGATTCCGCCCGCACAATGGCGGACGAATTCGAGGCAAACCATCCCGAAGACCCGCTCCCGCTCCTCATCAAGGCCCGCGTCATGCGCGAAACGCTTTCCGATCAGGACGACGAGAAGAAACTCATCGAATGGGACGCGGAACCCATCATGGGCTGCCTCGACAGGGCGATCGCGGTCTGCGACGAACGTCTGGATTCCAAGGACCGCGATTCGGACTGCTATTTCTACCGCGGATGGGCCTGGATGTTCAAGGCCCAGCTCAGCGCCCTCAGCGCGAACTACTGGAGCGCGGGCAGGTCGGCCAAGAGGGGAAAGGATGACCTGGAGGAATACCTCGCGCTCCATCCCGGCGACCCCGATGCGAGCGGCATTCTGGGGACATTTCTCTATTTTGCCGACACGCTTCCCACGATCGTCAAGATCATCAAGTCGCTGTTCTTGATTCCCGGCGGCGATTCCGCGGAAGGATTGCGGCTCCTCGACTTGGCGTCAGGGCACGAAGGCATTCTCAGCGTCGACCACGGGATTCTTCTATCCGCCATATACACGGTATTCGAAGGACGTTTTGAGGACGGGACGCGGTCGTTCGCCGGCCTTCTGGAACGCTATCCGTCGTATATCCGGTTGATCGAACCCATCGGCCTTCTCGCGTCCCTGTCGCCCGGAGAAATACGGAATTTCCAGCACCTCCTGTCGCGCACCCTCGCGCGGCATGACGGCGCCCGCAGGGACGGCGCCGACGGGGATAGTATCCGCCGCATCAGATATCATCTCTCGTATTCACACATGTTCTTCAATCCTCCGGAGCAGGCGATTCAAGAATTCACCGAACTATTGAACGACAATCCCGAGCGCCCCGACTGGTTGCGGCCGCTCTCGATGTTGAATCTCGGAGTGCTCTGCGCGAACACCGGCCAAAAAGACAAAGCCCGCCGGTTCTTTCAGACGGTTCTCTCGGACGGGGCCATGCACAGATTTCATGACGTGGCGAACACGATGCTCGACGGTCTCGACGAAGGGGAGGGATGCGTCGACGGCGTCTATTCCCGCCTCGTCGCCGCAATCTACGACCGCAGATTCGAAGAGAGCCGATCTCTTCTCGAAGAGTTCAAACGCGCTTCGGGCGAAACGGTGTATTCCGATTTCTATCAGGGGGAGATGGAACTCCTGGCGGGAAACCGCGCCGCGGCGGAGCACGCGTATCGCTGCGCGCTCGACCGCTCGGTGCCTTCATACGCCGAGGGCTATCAGATGCTTGCGGCGTTTCGCCTCGCCGAAATCAGGGGCGCTGAAAAGGATTACCGGGCCGCGGCCGGCATACTCGACGGCGCGCTCGAGTATTATCACAAGGAGTTCCTGGCCGACATGTTGATCAAGGGCAGGAAACGCCTCTACAGCGGACTCGCGGACGGCTCTATCGAAACGACGCCCTCTCTCATGCTTCCGGGCGCCTCCCCGATTCTTCCGGCGTCCGTACTCGATCGTTGAACGCAAAGAGCGGCGTGTGCTATCATAGCAGGGTTACAGGAGGTTCTCCCATGGTCGACCGCAAGCAAACGCACACCGAATCGCTTGAAACAACGCTGGAAACGGGAATCAAGCGGGAAGAGGAATCGAACAGGTTCTATCTCGACGCGGCCGCGAGAGCGGCCACGCCCTGCCAGAAGAAACTCCTCTTGCGCCTCGCGGAAGAAGAGCTGGGCCACCGCGAGAATCTGATTCAGCTGCTTCAGGCCGCGAGGGCCCAGGCGGAGATCGATCGCGCGATCAGCGGCGATTGCGAGTAGCGCCGCCGCAAGGCCCGGCGCGATCATCGAACGGCAAGCCTCGCCGCGGATATCCTGAACCGCGCGCCGCCGCCCGCGCATCAGTACGGCCGCTCGAACTCATCCTTCGGCGGCTCCGCCGTTATCGATCGATCGAAGAGCAGCTCGGCGCCGTCCACCGTCGACAAAGCCGGCAGCAGCCCGCAGAGATGCCGCACGATCATCGCCATCTTCCCCGGCAGAATCTTGTCCGCCGTATCCTTCACCGTGTGGTAATCATCGTGAAACCCCGAGAAATAGAATACGACGGGAATGCCTTCCTGATGAAAAACCATATGGTCGCTGGCGCCGGTGAAACGTAGATACGGCGCGACGCGCACATCCATTTCTCCCGCCCGGCCGGCGCGCACCAGCTTCTCGAGAACCGGGGTCTGGGCGGAAGTGAACACCATGAACATGTTCTTGTTTTCATCCTTATTCATGTTGTTGCGTCCGATCATATCGAGATTGACCGCGGCGCGTATATGAGCGACAGGCGGATGTTTCACGAAATACGCGGCTCCGAGCATGCCCTTTTCCTCCCCGCAGAGCGACACGAAGAGGATCGAGCGTCCCAGAGCGGCGCGTTCCACGGCTTCCATGGTTTCCAAGAGCCCCGCGGTTCCCGACGCGTTGTCATCGGCGCCGCAGTACACCGAGCCTCCCTCGCCGACGCCCTCGTGGTCGTGATGCGCCGCAACGACGATGAACTCGCCCGTGAGCCCGGGATCCGCGCCCTCGATCATTCCCACGATGTTCGCCGCCGTTCTCCGTTCGACCGATTTCAGGCGTACGTTGAGCTCGACATGCCTGCCGGGGATGCGTTTCGACGCCGGCTTCATGCCCGCGTCGATTCCTTTTTGAATGTTCAGAAGATCGATGCTCGTGCCTTCGAGGAGAGCTTCGGAGACGGGACGCGTCGCATAAAATATCGGAAGTTCCTCGCCGTGCTCCGCGAGGCCGTAGTAGGGTTTTTCGATCGACGAACCTCTGCGGCGCCTGATCAGTTCGTCGATATCCTCGGCGTGGTTCGCCGCGTCGCTCACGATGATCATGCCGACGGCTCCGCGGTCCCGCGCGATCTCGGCTTTGACTTGCGGATTCGAGTACCGCGTCGGCGCCCGCCCCTTGAAGAATTCGCCGCTCCCGGTTTCGCCCGGCTCATGGTTGAACACGAGCACGATCGAGCCCCGCACGTCCATGCCGGCGTAATCGTCGTACCCGTATTCCGGTGCCGTAATGCCGAATCCGGCGAAGACGACCTCGGCCCGGACGGCGAGGTCGCTGAATCCCGTATGGGAATAGAGCACCTCACGATCCACGCGAAACGTGTGGCGTTCAGCCCCGTTCTCAACTACCACACAGGTATTTTCCCGGTCCAGCTCGGAACGGAGGACCGTGAACGGCTGGCGGTAGTCCGCCAGGCCGGGCGGAGGCTTCAGGCCGGCCCGTTCGAATTGGGATTGCACGTACCGCTCGGCAAGCGCGTCCCCCCGCTCGCACAACTCCCTTCCTTCCATCTCGCCCGAGGCAAGAAAGCGGACGTGGGAAATCAGGCGGCTCTCGGAGACGGCGCCCGTATCCGCCCGCGAAACACCGATCGCGATGAGCAGGAGAAGCGCCGCCGCGCTCCGCCGGCTCCGAATGAACCGTTTCAACATGCCTGAATCCTCCTGGTTGGCCGCCGTCAATCGAACGCGCGGATCATGGGATTATCGAGCACGGGAAGAATGCCCGCGTCGACTTTCTGCCCGTCGCAGAACACGACGTATCCGTACTTTCCATAATGAATGATCTTGTACCCCGCCTTCTCCACGGCGCCGCCCGTTCCCCCCGCGATCACGCAGATCGATTTGGCGGGATTGAACGGGCTTCGCATCGCGACGAACGCTCCGTGCTCGGGATCTCCGTAGCTCGCACCCGCGACCGTTATGGCGCCCGGGGCCAGCTCGATGCCGGAGGGAATTCCGATGATCGAGAGGAGCGCGTTCTCCGCGCGGTCTCCCAGTATCAGGAGCGACCGCTTCTCGAGGTCCGCGACCGTGACCGTGGTGTCTTCCATGACGACGCCTTCGCCCGTCCTGTGCAGCTGGTCGGCGAGGGCCTCGAACACGCGCCTCTTCCCGGGATCCGCCCTGGTCGGCAGTATGAAGCCCACGTCCTTGTCTCCGAGCACCGCGCTGATGGTGGGAGGGATTTCAAACGGGGACAACCTCCTGAAAATATCGTAGTACGGATCGATATGAACCGCCCGCGGGCGGAACTCCGTCTCGAAGACCAGCGTCGTTTCCGGAGACGCGATCCACGCGCTCATATCGACCGCGGTATCCGCTCCCGCGATCGATACCGGAAGGAGGATCCGGTACACGGAATCCTGCTTCACGGTGACGCGCACCCGGTACCCACCCCGCGCGGAATCCAGAACCGCGTCGGCGAGCGTAATCGCCGGCGCTCCCGTGCTGTCGACCCACTGGGAGAAGAAGAACCCGAGATCGCGCCCGCTGGCCGCTTCGCACACCGCCTCGATGTCGCGCCACGACGCCGTCTTGAACTGGAATCTCTCGTAGAACGTCCTGAAGGAGCGGTAGAACGCCTCTTCGCCGACGATCTTCTTGAGCATATGGAATACGAACGCGCTCTTGCCGTATCCGATGGCCCGGCTTGCGGGCGTGGTCCGCTCCCCGAACAGAGTGAGCGGAAAATCGTTTCCCTCGTGAACGTAGACCGTGTAATCCGTGTCGAGCGTCCGGCGGTAGTCGATCGCGGCGGAATCGCTGACGGCTTCCTTGTACCGGTGATCCGCATAGTACACGGTCAATCCCTCGCACCAGTTGCCCGTCGCATAATCGGGGTATACCGAATTGCCCCACCAGTTGTGCGCCACTTCATGGCCGAGCGAGGTATGAACGATGAACGGCAGCCGGATCACCCGCTTGCCGAGCAGCGTATATGAGGGCATGCCGTATCCGGTCGGAAAGAAATTCTCGACAATCGCAAACTTGGAGAACGGATAGGGGCCGATCAGGTTGTTGTACAAGTCGATGTACCGTTTCGAGGCGTCCACGTACTCCTGCACGAGATCCTGTTCGGATTCGAAGAAGTACGCCATGACCGCGATGCCGTCCATCTTTTCCTCGTGTATGAGATACGGTCCCGCGACGGCGGTCACGTCTTTCGTGGGATAGAGCGCCTCCCACCTGGTCGTCAGGCTCATCTTCCCCGGGGAACGCTCGGTTCTCTTCCCTTCCGTCACCGATTCGAATCCGCGCGGCGTCTTCATCTTGATATAGAATGCGGCCATGTCTTCGGGGCGGTCGGGATACCAGTGCGTGCCGCCGCTCAAGTACGCTCCCTGCTCGCTGATGATGCCCGATGTCTCTTCCGGAATCCGGCCGCGCGAGTAGTCCGGCACTTTCAGGGTATCGTACACCGTTCCCTCGTAGGAGACGTCGAGATAGTGCTTCCCCGGCCGCTCGATATCGACGACGAATCCCTTGGCCCCGTCGAACGCCGCATCGTCGCGCACGCCGGGAAACCATTTCCTCAGCTCATCGCCGTACAGTTCCTGTGCGCGGATCCTCTTCCCGTCCAGGATCACTTTCCGCAACCCGAGGGGTTCGCCGATGAGCAGCGCGTACGATCCCGGCTCTTCCACCTTGATCGTCAGCTTGTCCCTCGCCTTGAGGTAATGATCGGCGGGCGTGATGTCCGCGGATATCTCGTGCATCACTATGTCGAAGCCGGCTGCCTGCGCCGTCCACAGGAAGCAGCAGGCGCACACTCCGAACATGAATAGCAATGATCTCCGTGTTTCCATTACTTCTATTCCTTTCAGGATTCCGGCGTCCTGCGGATGCCGGTCTCGGGCGTGCTTCGCTTCCCGAGAGCATCTCGACCCCGGACGCGCGGTCAACCGAACACGCCGCTCTCTTCGAGCCGTTCCACGATGCGGTCGGCGTGGCTTCCCCACCAGTACACCCTGTTGCACGAAGGGCAGATGCGATAGGAAGAAACCTTCTCCCGAATTCCCTCCGGCACCCTGTCCCTCACTTCCTCGAGCGGAACGTCTCGTGTCACCGCGTTGCACTCCAGGCAGCGGGTGAGCACGGATTCGCGAGACGGCGTGATATTGAGCGCCGCGAAGATGCCTGCGATCTGTCTCTCCACCGGTTCGCCGCGGACAAGGAGCACTCGCCCTCCGAAATCTCCGGGAACGGCGCTCCGCGCGGTGACGACGATGCGTCCTTCGGCTTCCGCCCTGTGGAACAGGGCGTCCCCGAAGAGCGGAGCGGAGAGGGTGTCGTAACCGAGCGCGCGCAGATACTTCCCGAGCCTGGCGAGCATTCCATCGACCGCGAACGTCACATCTCTCTCCATGTCCGGCTCCATGCTTGCCAGAGTATACCCCGCTTCTTGCGTATTCTCACGCTAAAAAAAATATCCCTGCGGCGGAGGCTCATCGGCGCCCCTCGCGCTCGATTCGCGTGCAGGACGGGCTGTTGTCGAACCGTTCGCGCGGAGCGAGCGAAGATCGCCCGCCGAAGGCGGGAAGCTGAGCGGAGCGGGCGCGGGTGAGGAAAAAGCCCGTCCTGCACGCGATCCCGGTAGCCTCCCTCCTTGACAGGGCGCGCTCCAGGGTGCTACCATGGGCGATTATGAAAACACATCCTGAATTTTCGAAATGGGTTCTGGAGCTCATCCGGCGCACTTCCGTCGATCTTTCCGCCGACATCGAAGGCGCACTCCAGCATGCAAAAACGAATGAGAATCCCGGCTCCCCGGCCGCAAGCGCGTTCGAATCGGTGCTTGAAAACGTGGCGCTCGCCCGGAAGCAGTCGACGCCCATCTGCCAGGATACGGGCACGAATATCTTCTTTGTCTATCATCCCGCCGGCCTGTCCCAGCGGAAGATGGAACATGACATCGAAGCGGCCGTCGTCGAAGCGACGTCGAAGAGCTACCTCAGGCCGAACTCGGTGGATTCCCTGACCGGAGCCAACAGCGGCAACAACTTAGGCAGAGGCCTCCCCTCCATTCATTTCCACGAGTGGGACAAGGAGGAGATCCTCGTGCGGTTGATGCTCAAGGGCGGCGGCAGCGAGAACGTCGGCGCCCAGTACAGCCTGCCCAACACCGCCCTCGGCGCAGGGCGCGACCTCAAGGGCGTCGAAATCGTCGTTCTGGACGCAATCAACAAGGCCCAGGGCAAAGGCTGCGCCCCGGGAATCGCCGGCGTGTGCATCGGCGGCGACCGGGGGAGTTCCTATCTCGAATCGAAGGTACAGCTCTTCAGAAAACTGGACGACCGCAATCAGCTGCCCGAACTCCGGGAGCTCGAGGAGCGTCTGTACCGCAAGTCGAACCTGCTCGAAATCGGTCCCATGGGATTCGGCGGACGCACGACGACCCTGGGCGTGAAAATAGGCGTCCTGCACAGGTTGCCGGCCTCTTACTTCGTTTCGATATCGTACATGTGCTGGGCCTGCCGCAGAAGAGAAATGCGCATCAAGAACGGGGGAATGACCATTGACTAGAATCGAACTGCCGGCAAGCGCGGAATCGATCGCCGCCCTGAAGACCGGCGATGTCGTCAAGATATCCGGCGTCATGATCACCGCGCGCGACGCGGGGCACAAGTTTCTCGTCGAGCATTTCATCGAACGCTCCCCGCAGCCCGATGAGGCGGAGCTTTTCCGGAAACTCTCGTCGCTCTTGCGCGGAGGCGTCATTTACCATTGCGGACCCGTCGTGGCGAAGGACAACGGCTCGTGGCGGTTCGTCTCCGCGGGGCCGACGACGAGCATCCGCGAAGAACCGTACGAGCACAAGATCATCGAAGCGTTCGGCGTCAGAGGCATCGTCGGAAAAGGCGGGATGGGGGAGAAAACGCTGGAAGCGTGCAAACGATTCAAGGCGGTGTACCTTCATGCCGTGGGCGGCGCGGCGAGCCTCATCGCGAGTTCCGTGGTCGAAGTCCTCGACGTACACAAACTCGAGTTCGGGGTGCCCGAAGCGTTCTGGGTCATCAGGGTGAAGGATTTCGATGCCGTCGTCACCATGGACAGCCACGGAGAGAGTCTTCACAAGAAAGTCGAAGAAACCTCGACCCGGCACCTCGACGCCATCATCAAAGAGATTATTCAGGGGAAGTAGCACAGGACGCGGCGCAGCATCCCCGCGCACCGTTACGCCGTTCGGCAGGAGGAGAACTATGGGAATGAACCTCGCGCATACAATTCTATCGGAGCACCTGGTCTCGGGGTCGCTCAAGCCCGGCGAAGAAATAGCGCTCAAGATCGATCAAACGCTCATGCAAGACGCCACGGGAACCATGGCGTATCTTCAATTCGAAGCCATGCGCATTCCGCGCGTGAGGACGAAGCTTTCGGTGAGCTACGTCGACCACAACACGCTTCAGGCCGGCTTCGAAAACGCCGACGACCACCGCTTCCTCCAGAGTATCGCCGCCAAATACGGCATCTATTTCTCCCGCCCCGGCAACGGCATCTGCCACCAGGTGCACCTGGAGCGGTTCGGCGTGCCGGGCGAAACGCTCCTCGGTTCCGACAGCCACACGCCGACGGGCGGCGGCCTCGGCATGATCGCCATCGGCGCCGGAGGCCTCGACGTCGCGGTTGCGATGGGCGGCGGCCCGTTCATCACGGCGATGCCGAAGATACACCACATTCGCCTCGTCGGAAGCCTCCCCCCGTGGGTAACGGCCAAAGATATCATTCTCGAAGTGCTGCGCCGGCTGTCGGTGAA
>JACQXT010000105.1 GCA_016208665.1 Chitinivibrionia bacterium
ACCGAGAAGTTCCGGCTTTCACTGACGGTCTTCTCCAAGTCACGAACGTCATCCGGCAAGACTATGTCGGAACTGGTACGGAGCAGTGGTATGGTCGTTGATTTGGCGTAGCTGTAGCTGATCGGCAAACGCATCCCCCACGACTTGGGGGTAAAGCGATCCAGGTTGAAGGTCAGGTTGTAGTTGTAGTTCGTCTGGGTTTTGCCACTGCCCAGGTTGTTGTCGCCGCCGCCTCGCGTGGCGGAAGAAACCTGGCGAAAGTAGGGATCAATCGTCTGGTATCCAAAGCCGTAATTCAACAGGTCCGCCAGCGTGCCGTTTACCGAGATGCGCGCCGCGGTACCGACATCCTTTCGCACGTCGCTGACCCGCAATTCGTCCAGCCAAATGTCGGCGGTGGCGCCACCGACCGTATCGACTATATCGTGATTGACCACCCCTACCACGAAGTACCGGATTTCATTGAGATTGGGAGCGCCCTTGACGCGGTAGCGGCCACTGGTGCCGTCGATATTCCGCTCCTCGCCTTTCGCGGCGTCCCGGATAAGCGAGTCTTTGACGGCGGTGAGCTCATTGAAGTCAATATCGACGTTGTTGCGCTGGTCCCACCCCGGGTAGACGTCATTGCGAACTTCGTAGAAATTGGCGGAATCTTGACCGAGCCGCATAAACAGACCGATCGGCTGCTGGCCGTTGGGGTCGAGCGTGATCCCCGTGCCGCCGTGCACATACATTTCCATCCGGCGATAGCCCGAGTATTTGTCGACTTCAAGCAGTTCCTTGATGGCCAGACAGGTATCGAAATGATTGAGATCCTGAAAGCTCATGAGCAGGGCCCGCTGCGGTTCGGTCAGGCCGGTGGCCGGGTCCTTGTAAGCCTCGACGTCGGGATGAGGGGAAAATGTGCCATCCTCCTCGCTGACGGAGGCGACCACGAACTTGGTCTGCTGGTTCTCCGTCAACTCGCGCGAGCGGTCATGGACGTCGATCGAATCACGCCAATTGGACTGGACGAAATACCAGTCAGCGATTTCGACCGTGTCGGCAAAGGTGCTTTGCGTTGTATCGTCGAACCAGACACGGACATGGCTGATATTGGCCCAGTTCGGCACGATCTGAGCCGTCGATACGACCGCATCCTGGGCAAGAGTATCCAGGACGGGAATGCGGTAAGTTCGCCAGGGGTTCACGGTGTCGCCTGACGGCTTCTCCGAACCTTCAACCAGGAAGAGTTTATCGTCCGCCAGGTTAATAACAAAGGAGAAATAGGCATCGGACTCATTGAATCCGCTGGTGTTGAGCTGTTCCTTGTCGGGATATCCCAGCACCGATATGTCGCCGATGTTCCCCTCGGTGCCGTTCAGCCACTCGTAGCGGACCGACTCATCGTCCCAGTTGATGCGGTCGCAGGAGTCCGCCGGCAACGGGCATTTCCCTTCGCCGAGGAAATACCAGTTGTCGCCGCTGGGGTCGACATTGATCCCCGGAAGATGGAGTGGCTCCTCACTATCCACTTCCGAGTCGATCTGGTCGTTGCCGTTGGCATCTTCGGTGATACGCCCGAAATCGAAATGGAGTCGGCCGCGCCTGCTGCCGCGCATGCGGATCTCGAAAAGCTGTACACGACTGGCATCGACGCGATTGTGAAAATAGCGCATGATGCCGCCCCAGGAGTGGTAGCTGCCTGGCAGTGTATTGTACACCAGCCCTGTTGTGTCGGCATTATACGCCACTGCCACGCTGTCGTGGTGCGGCCGGAACACCATCCGCATCGTACGAATCGACCCTTCCCCTCGGCCGGTCTTCACGTCATAGACGTCCGTGGTACTTACGGCATCGCGCGGCTGGTGCCAAAGCACTTTCCCCCGGAGATAGTTGTTGGCATCAATATGCTTCGGGAGCGAAGCCGGTTGCCAGATGGTGCGGTTGACTCCGAGAGAAAGCTGTTCGAGAGCCGATTCAAAGTCATCTACGTAAGCCGAACCCTCGACGTTCGGATTGGGGTGCGATTGGGCCAGCTCTCCCGAGATCGTCATTCCCGAGGCCGCCTCGGTCTGATAGAACGGCAGGGCATCCAGCGCCTTGGTCACGAACGACGGTTGCACTTTGAGGGTGGCGTCGACGTCATAGACCACCATCTTCGACGTCTCCTGGCCAACCCGCGGTTTTCGCTCCTGGGCCTGGTCGGACTTGTAAAGTACAGTGCTTCCTATCTGGAAATCCTGGCTCCAATCATACTCGGCGCGCATTCCCAGCAGCGTCTTCTTTTGCACCGCCAAAAACGGTGCATACTCGTAGTCCACACTGATCTCGCCGTTCGGATCAGTGGCTTCCGGAGACAGAAGCGTGATCCGGCAGAAATTGTAGTCAATAGTGTAATCCGTGTCCTTCATAAGAGCCCGGGCGTTTACAGTTATTCGCTCCGAGCCTGCTATGATGTTGGAGCGGTTGAGATTGATAATCGAGCTGCGTGTCCGGGTCGATAGTCGCAGGAAGTACTGGCTGGCGTCAATCTGATCGTTGTCGTCGGAAAAACTGTAGATTTGAGGGACGGTCAACGCCAGCGGCATCGTCTCGTGACCCTGTAGATCGACAAATGTACGCTGGGAATTGAATGGTTGTCGCTCGGGGAAGATCAGCAGGCCCCACTCGGGTCGGAACATTTCTGCGCGATCGTCAAGCCGCCCGTCGGGGATTTTCTGGTCGGTCGAATTGTACTGGTCGAGCCCGAGAATTTCAAGATAACTCTGAGTTTGGTTGCTGGCTTCCTGGTAGTCCCTCGGACTCGTGGTCTTCTCAGTACCCGCGGCCCCCTTGTATATCTTCAAGTCCATATCCTCGACGCCAATCCCGCGCGGAATGGCATAGCAATTCCGCCACATGAGCTGCCAGGTGAGGTAGTTCTTGTTCGGATTCGAGGGACGAATCAGTTTGAGCTGATATGGTTCCGAGATGATGTCGCCGACCGTGTCGACACTGTTGTCGGTTCGCTGTACAACCATCCAGACTCCAATCGCCTTGTCGTACACCGCCCCGCTCGTGAACACGAGGTAGTGCAAACCTCGATCGGAATCATTGAAGAAATCATACCGGGTCGTCTCCACCTGTTTGACCCGGATGCTTCTTCTTCAAACACGAACAGTGTAGTAACGACGTCGCCGGAATCCAGGTCGCCGGGGAGACCCAGATCGAAAATGCGATCTTCCGCGTAGTCCCAATCGCGAATATCATCGGCCGACTCCTCGCCGGTCGGCGTAAAGCTCGAACGATCGGTGGTTCCTTTTTCCTGAGAGGCGATGGCTGTCAGAGTGAGGTTGCCGACCTGGGCTTCGGTCTTGATACCAAACAACCCACGGATCCGTGAGGAATAACCTACGAACTGCGTGTTGGGCAGGTTCAGATTGGTGTTGCCGGCCTCGATGGTCTTGAGAATGTCATCCTCGTCCCCTTTGTAGCGGATCTGGATACGATTGGCCAGGGGAATATCTGTTTGGCTATCCTGCGATACTTTCACTGAAATCTTACTGCCGATCGTGCCCGTGATCTCGAATCGGGAAATCTGCTCCATATTGAGCGACGGGAACTTGCTCGGACTGTACACGTCGGTCTTGGCTGCGTCCGTCCACTGCGACCGACCAGAGAAAGTTATTCGTCGATCACCGGAAACCGTCAGCCCGGCGCCTCCCTCGCCGAAGATGGCGTCCAATCGTTTCGGGAGCGCCACCTTGATCCCCAACCCTCGCTGACCGGCGTTGCGGTCCTTGGACGTGAGCGCCCCCGCTCCGACCCGGCGCCGCGACTCCCGCAGGCTGCGGTCCAGACGGTACTGCAGGAACGGCTCGGCGCCGACCGTCACCGGAATCAACTCGCGGCGATAGCTACCACGGCGATAGTACTCGGTGTTGAAGGTCAGAGAACTGTCGGCGAAGCTTGAGCGCAAAACCAAACAACCTTTTTAGCAGCGTATTCTGCAACTTCGAACTTTACCTGGCCTCGTTTCGGTCCAGTTATCGAGAAGCTATAGTGGTCCTCCTACGTTGGGAATGATCCAATCCGTATCACTTCTTCTTCCAACATTATACCAAACTTCTGGAGGACTTTCTTCTTAAGAATATCGGCCAAATCCGATATATCCTTCGAAGACGCAGTCCCCGTGTTAACTATGATATTGGCGTGCTTCTCATAGACCTTGGCGCCGCCTACATGAAGCGTCTTCGCTCCCACCTCATCCAGCAACTTGCCGGCAGGGAGTTTGCCAAAGGGCTGGCTCGGATCGGGGATGTTTTTGAAGAAACAGCCCGCCGTGCGGCCATCTGGCGGGAATTTTGCCCCCCGGATAGCCAAGATTCGGTCTATCTCCCGACTAATAAGCCCGCGGTCACCCATACGCAGACAGAATCTGGCCGAAATGACAATCTCCCGCGAGACTTTCAGATAGGAGTCGCGATAACCAAAGCCGCAATAATCAGCCGCTACCGTCCGTATCTCACCGCCGCGGTTCATGACGGTCAGATCGCGGACCACGGTTCCGATCTGGCCACCATAAGCACCAGCGTTGCCGTAGAGCGCGCCCCCCACCGTCCCGTAGATACCCGNNNNATACCCGCCGCGAATTCCAAGCGAGTCAACGAGTTATCGGCTGCAAAGCGGACCAGAGATCCCAATTCTTCCCCCGAACCGGCCTCGACCACGTCATTTTCGACTAGGCGAAGCCCTCTCACATCGGCCTTGATGATGAGGCCGTCAAAACCGCCGTCAGATACCAACAAGTTTGAGCCGCCACCCAATAGGAAGCAGTCTACGCCGGCATTGGCCGCGGCCACGACCGCTTGGGCGAGCTCGTCGGCAGTCCGGCAACAAACGAAGTAAGTGGCACTCCCCCCAGTCTTGAATGTAGTCAGTGGAGCCATCGGCTTATCAAACTCCAACCGTGCTCCAAGCGCCGCTAACAAGAGGTCCCTTTGTTGTTTGCTCATACCGCCGCGTTGTCCACCCGGTTCTGTGTGCCTTAAGAATAAGGTATTTGACAGTACAGGGTCAAGACAATAAGGCAATGGCTGACGCGGACAACTGCGCCGCAGTATTCAGTTCACGGTCTCGGGATTCACAGATTCGTCCGGTCGCTCGTCGGCCTTTTGCTCGGGCTCCGCCGAGGAGGAGTCCGGGGCAGGGTCCGGTCTCTTTAACTCGTCGACGTAGTTCAGACGCAACTCGTACAGAACATGTTGGATGAAGCGTCGTTCACCGTCGGACAGATTTCCCCTGGTTTTGTTCTCGATCATGGCGAGCAGGTCGATGGTGTGCTGCGCCAGCGGCAGATTGCGCTCGACTCGATTGGTGATCGGTGAGGCCAATTTCCCGAGCGCCTGCATCGCCCCGGCCTGCAGGGACAGCACCAACTGCATGAAATGGGGATCCAATTC
>JACQXT010000106.1 GCA_016208665.1 Chitinivibrionia bacterium
GATGAGGGTAAGCATCAGAAACAGCAGAATCCGCTCGATCTTCATGTACGCGAACAGATTCCTGTTCATGTTGATCCAGTTGTTCGTTCCGTAGTCCTTGAGCGGCAGGGACCGCGCGAGTTCCAGATCGTAGCGCTGGGCCTCGTAGATATGCACGAGCTTGATGCCGATGCCGCGCAATCCGGTATCGAAGTCGAAAAACGCGTCTGCGTCCTTCACGTCCATGTAGATGAAGCGCGAGTCGAAATCGTACATCCCGCTGTTGAAAAATCCGATCACGCGGCACTTATGAACGCGGGGATTGATCTTGTTCGCGGTCACGGTGGAGGGGGCCGTGATGAGCACGACCTCGTCCCCGAATCCGAGCAGCATCTCGCCTGCGAGATCCGACCCGACGGCGATTCCGCTGTGGTATTCCTCGTCTTCGAACATCGAGGCGTCGAAGGAGTCCGTGGCGGGCTTGATGCTGTCGATGACGCTCGACACGAGCGCCTCTCTCTCGAGATCGATTCCCTTGACGATCACTCCCCTCGGGCGGGTCAATCTGCCGGGCACGGGTTCGTAGGCCGCAATCGCTTCGGCCCGCACGAACGGAGCCGTGGCGACGACGTCCGCGCTTTCTTCCAGCTGTATCATGAGGCTGTCCGCCGCCTGCCACGCCGGCGGGGTTCTCGTAAAAACAAGCACGTTGGTGTTGAAGGATATGATCCGCTGCCGCAGCTCGGTCTCGAATCCGTTGAGGACGGATAGAACGATCACGAGCGTCATGACGCCGAGGAACACGCCGCCGACGGCGATGCCGGTCACGCGCGACACCAGGGTGGAGCGCTTCTTGGTCTTCAGGTAGCGCTGTGCGATAAAGAAGGGGTATCTCATGGGCTCAGGCCTTCTTCAGGCCGCATGTGCGGGAAGAAGAGAACGTCGCGAATGGAATGGCAATCGGTGAAGATCATGCCAATGCGATCGATGCCCAGGCCGAGGCCGGCGGCCGGCGGCATCCCGTATTCCAGCGCGCGAATATAGTCTTCATCCATCACGTGGGCTTCGTCGTCGCCTCGCGCGCGGAGCGCCGCCTGCTGTTCAAACCGCCGTCTCTGCTCGAGGGGATCGTTCAGCTCGGAGAACGCATTGCCGACTTCGAATCCCGCGATGAACGGCTCGAACCGTTCGACCAGCCCTTCCTCCGAACGGTGATCCTTGGCGAGGGGAGAAAGCTCCCGGGGATAATCATAGATGAACGTCGGCGAAACGAGACCCGGCTCGACCAGCGTGCTGAAGATTTGATCCAGCGCCTTCGCCCGCGGCGCGCCTTTGTCCAGCAGAATGCCTCTTCCGGCGGCGAATTCCAGCACCGCGGGTTCATCGAGCCGCCTGAAGTCGACTCCCGTCGCGTTCTCGAGAGCCCGGTAGAACGTCATTCGGTCCCACGGCTTCGTGAAATCGATCGTCCTGCCGCCGTAGGTCACCGTGCCGGAGGGGGCGAGTTCTCCCGCGACGGCCGAAAACAGCGGTCGATGCCTTCGTTCCTGAAATCCTTGGCGAACTCGAAGATCCGTTCGTAACCGCCGACGAGAAGCCGCTTCAAATAGAGTTCGTCCGCAATGCGGAGGTACAGCGTCATATCAAGCGCATTGTGATGCGTCGTAAACGGCCGCGCGGCGGCTCCTCCGTACAACGGCTGGAGAATCGGCGTTTCCACTTCGATGAACTTGCGCGCCAGCAGGAAGCGCCGGATCGTCTCGATCAGCCGGGAACGAGTCCGGAACACCTCCCTCACCTGCGGATTCATGATGAGATCCACGTGCCGCTGCCGGTAGCGAATCTCCTTGTCGGGCAGCCCGGGCCACTTCTCGGGCAAGGGGCGGAGGGCCTTCGATAGGATCCGCATATCGGCGATCCGCACGGTCAGCTCGTTCGTCTTGGTCCTGAACATCCGGCCGCTCATGCCGGCGATGTCTCCGACTTCCATCAACTTGAACACGCCGTACTGTTCGTCGCCGACCGCGTCCTTGCGGATGTAGAATTGGATCCTCCCCGTCGAGTCTTCCACGTGGCCGAACGATGCGGATCCGTGCCCTCGAATCGCCATGATCCTGCCCGCGATCGACCACTCTTCCGGCGCCGGTTCCGCCCCGACGGCGCGGCCGGCCTCGATGGCCTCGGCGATCGTGTGGGCCGCTTCGAACCGGTACGGATACGGATTGACTCCGGCGCTCTTGAGGGAGTTCAGCTTTTCGATACGTGCGTTTCTGAGTTTATCCAGACCTTCCATTGACGACCCCTATCGAGAAATTGCAGGCTGCATGAATGTTGGTTCCCGCACATCACGGCTGTTGCTGCGCGGCGGGGCTCCGCAAGTACGCCTCGATGAACTCATCGATCTCGCCGTCGAGCACGCTCTGCACGTCCGACGTCTGCACGTCGGTCCGGTGATCCTTCACCATGGTGTAGGGGTGCAGGACGTAGGAGCGGATCTGGCTGCCCCAGGCGATGTCCTTCTGGCTCTCGAGGATTTTCGAACGCTTCTCGCGTTCCTCCTCCATCTTGCGATGGTAGAGCTTGGCCCGCAGAATCTTCAGCGCGTTTTCCTTGTTGCGAAACTGCGAGCGCTCGTTCTGGCATTGGGCGACGATTCCGGTGGGAACGTGCGTTATCCTGACGGCGCTGTCCGTCTTGTTCACGTGCTGCCCCCCCGCCCCGCTCGCACGGAACGTATCGATGCTGAGATCTTCATCCCGGATTTCGACTTCGATATTGCTCTCTATCTCGGGGTATACGAACACCGAGGCGAAGGACGTGTGCCGGCGGTGGTTTGCATCGAAGGGCGAGAGCCGCACGAGGCGGTGGACGCCGCTCTCGGATTTGAGGTGGCCGAACGCCTTGTCCCCCTTTACCTCGAGAGAGGCGCTCTTGATTCCCGCCTCTTCTCCGGGCATCAGATCCAGAACGCTCGCTGCGAACCCGCTCTTCTCGCAAAACCGGTTGTACATTCTCAGCAGCATCTCGGCCCAATCCATCGATTCGGTTCCGCCGGCCCCCGCATGAATGCTGAGAATGACGTTGCGCTTGTCGTCGGGGCCCGAGAACAGCAATTCGATCTCGTTTGCCCGCAGCGTTCGTTCGACCGATTCCAGTTCGTTCCCCGCTTCGTCGAGCGCTTCCTGATCCTTCTCCTCCCGCGCGAGTTCGAGCATGGTCTCGCAGTCCGAGATCGCCTTCTCGATCCCGACGATGCGCTCGATCCTGGTCTTGAGGGCGCTGGCAAGCCGAAGCGTCTCCTCGGACCGCTTTTGATCCTGCCAGAACTCCTGCGAATGCATCTGCTCGTTCAGCCCCGCGAGGCGCTCCTGCAATGCATCGAACTCAAAGAAACTCCTTTAGTTTATCGAGCCTCGCGAGGAGTTTCTCGCGTTTATTCTTCACTTCGTTGTACAGCATCTATCGTATCCTCCTGCCGCCACGGCGGTTGTCCCGGGCTCTTCCGGAGCTTCGTCACAGCGCCTCGCCGAGGACACCCGCCAGTATTTCATCCATCTCGGCGAACAGCACGTCCGTTCCTTTCTCAGTATCCACGATGAAGTCCGCTTTGTGAAACGATTTTTCCAGGTTCGCCTGGTTCCTGAGGCGTTCCCGGACCGCATCGGAGGCTACGCCCGCATGCTCCAGACGGCGCGCCTGCTCCTCCCTGCCGCACCGCAACGCTACGATGCAGTCGATCCGAAACGGCACTTCGACTTCCAGGAGCAGGGCTGCGTCGATGACCACGAGCCGCGCGTTCGCTCGGCGGTAGTCCTCTATCCGCTTCCCCGCTGCATCGAGTATCGCCGGATGCAGGATGTCGTTCAGGCCGGAAAGCGCTTGCCGGTCGTTGAAAACGACGGATCCCAATCTCGCCCTGTCCACCTCTCCGGTGGAACGAAATACGTTGGGGCCGAATGCCGCCAGGATTTTTTGCCTCACGACCGGGTCCCGATCGAGCAGCTCATGCCCGAGGGCGTCCGCATCGATGACGGCGGCGCCGCGCCGGCCGAGGTAGGCGGCCACGGTGCTCTTGCCCGTACCGGTTCCTCCCACGAGCGCGATTACTTTCAATGCGGTTTCCTTTCACGCGTGCGCTTCGAGCCAGGTGCGGCCGAATCCCGTATCCACCTTGAGCGGGACGCTCAACGGAACGGCCGTTTCCATCGTCCTCGCGGCGATGTCCCGCACCTCGTCGAGTTCCTCCGCCGGAAGGTCGAAAAGCAGTTCGTCGTGGACCTGCAGTATCATCGACGCTTCGAGCTTCCGCCGCCTCAGCTCGCCGGCTATCTTGATCATGGCCACCTTGATGAGGTCCGCCGCGGTGCCTTGGACGGGAGTATTGACGGCGACGCGCTCCGCGAACGCCCTGGCGCGGTTGTCCGCGCTGTCGATGTCCGCGAGCTGGCGAACCCTGCCCAGCAGCGTCGTGACCGCCCCGTTCTTTCGCGCCGACGCGACCGTCTCGTCCACGAACCGCTTGACGCCGGGGTAGCACCTGAAATACTCGTCGATGAATCGCCGCGCTTCCGCGGCGTCGATGTCGAGCGCCTGCGCAAGCCCCCTCGCTCCCATTCCGTATATGATCCCGAAGTTGACCGTTTTCGCCCTCGAGCGCATGTCGTCGGTGACGCCGTCGAGGTCGATCCCGTGCATCATCGCCGCGGTCCTCCGGTGCACGTCGGCGCCCTCCTCGAACGCCCTGACGAGCTCGGCGTCGCGCGAAAGATGCGCCAGGATGCGCAGCTCGATCTGGGAGTAATCGGCGTCGAGCAGTATCCAGTCGTCGCGGCCTGCAATGAACGCTTTTCTGATCTCGCGCCCCGCCTCCGTCCGAATCGGAATGTTCTGCAGGTTCGGATCCGAACTCGACAGCCTGCCCGTCGTCGTCACCGCCTGGTTGTACGACGTGTGCACCCTTCCCGTCCGAGGATTCACCAGACGGGGGAGGGCGTCCACATAGGTGCTCTTGAGTTTCTGAAGCATGCGGTACTCCAGAAGAAGCTTCGGGAGATCGTGCTGCCCCGAGAGGCTCGTGAGCACATCCACGTCGGTCGAGAAACCGGTCTTCGTCTTCCTCGACGGTTTCAGCTTGAGCTTGCCGAAGAGAATCTCCCGCAGTTTCTGTGTCGAATTGATGTTGAACGGCTCGCCTGCGAGCCCGAAAATCGCCTCCTGCAGCGCGAGCAGCTTGCCGGCGAATTCCGCCGACAGGGCGCCGAGAAACGGCACGTCGAGCCTGACGCCCCGCATCTCCATGTCCGTCAGTATGTGCGAAAGAGGCATTTCCACCGATCGAAACAGTTCCTCCACCTGCGACGCCCGAAGGAGAGGATCGAACGAATGCTTCAAGCGGAGCGTCATGTCCGCATCCTCGCAGGCGTACTCCTTGACGCGCGCGACGGGAACTTCCCTGATATCCTTCTTCTTCGCCCTGCCGTCGAAGAGCTCCTTGAACGGCGTCATCCGGCGGCCCAGGACTTCCGCGGCCAGCGCATCGAGTCCGTGGCTTCTGCGCGCGGGATGCAGGCAGTACGAAGCGAGCATCGTGTCGAACTCGACGCCCTCGAGGGCGATGCCGGCGTTCGCGAGAACGATCGCATCGTACTTGATATTCTGTCCGATCTTCTTGATGCGGGCGTCGGAGAGCACCGGACCGAGGAGACGCTTCACGTCTTCGAGGGGCAACCCCGGAGCTTCGCGCGGGGGGGTGAGGGTGGGACCGTCGTCCTCAATCACGCTGCGGACCGGCACATAGAACGCCGCTCCCGGCGCCGACGCGAGCGAGATTCCCGCAAGAACCGCCCGCATCGGATCCAGCCCGCTCGCCTCGACGTCCACGGCGAGTTCCGCGGCTTTCATCAAATCGCCGGCGAGTCTTTCGAGATCGCGCGCCGTATCGATCA
>JACQXT010000107.1 GCA_016208665.1 Chitinivibrionia bacterium
AGAGCTTGCGGAAATTCGAGATGAGACCGATCGCGAAAAACGTCATCGAGAAGAACAGGACGCGAAAGGCGTTGCTCTCCTCGATGGCCTGTTTCGCCTTGTCCGCGACGGCCGGAAACGAAAGGCAGACCGCCAGGAGGGCGATGAACGTGAACGCGTATCCCAGAACGAATTTTGGGAACCGGTTCCATATCTCCCCCGCTCCGATCCGTTCGCCTTCCTTGCAATCGATCTTCGTGCACCAGATGACGGCGAGGATGAACGACCATATGCCGATAAAAACATCTATGAACATTTTCGTCGTGGTTGCGGTCATGAGCATCCAGCCTTCCTTGTACTCGATGCCCTGCGCAGCCAGGGCTTTGGCGCGCACCAGCGAGTCGACGATGGCGCCGCTCGCCACCGCCGCTCCGTCCGTCTTGACCGCAAGCCCCATCCACGCGCCCGCCACGAGGGGTTGCTGGTAGAGAAAATGCTGTGCGATGAACGGCAGCAGGATAAGCTCGACGACCGCAAAAATGACCACGAGGGAGCTCACCATGATGGGAACGACGGGGCGCGCCCGGATGGCCGCTCCCGTCGCTATGGCTGCGGACACGCCGCAGATGGAGACGCCCGAAGCCAGAGGCGCGGCCCACTCGCGGCTGAACCCGAAGAACCTGCGGGCGATAAAATACACCAGCGCCCAGTAGATCAAGTACGCTTCCACGATCGCGCAGAACCCCCTGAAGACGATCGAGCCCGCGAGTCCGGTGGATTGCGCGGCCTTGATCCCGAGCGCGGCGCCCATGATCACGATGGCGGTCTTGATGAACCACTCCGCGCGCGTCGCCTCGGCCAGCGCAGCGGCTATTCTCGGGAAAAAGTTGCCAATGACGAGACCCGCGATAAGGGCGATGATGTATCCCGCTTCTCCGGTGAGGTTGAGCGACCACCCGATGCCGAAGGAGGCATGCTTGTCCGACGTCGCCGCGATGTAGGCATAATGACCCAGGAACCAGCAGAGAAAGCTCGCCCAGAAAATGACGGTGAATCCGGCGGCAAATTTCTTCAGGTCGGCCTGCAGGAAGCGGGCGCCGATCATCATGGCGGCAAGCATGAATACATACGTGAAAATGAGGGAGAGAACGGCCGGTAAGCCCTTGTACGCCGCTGAAGTGGTCTGAAAAGCCTTCGAGGGCTCAAGCCACACGGAGACTTTCGTACTCCACCCCAGGAGATCGACGCCGACGAGGACGCCCAGAGACAGCAAGAATATCCCCAGGCCGATCCAGACAGACCACCAATCCTCGCTTGCCAGGAGCGCGGATTTTTGAGGAGGCATGCGCATACCTTATTCTACCTGAAATTGAGCGGCCTGCCCAAGATAAAATAGAGGTTTCTGCGGCCGCCTTCGGCAAGCCCATATCCGAGATAGACCGGGCCGAGAATGGTATCGAGACCGACAAACGCGCTCTCTGAAGCGATTCCATTGCTGAATGAGATGTCATTCATTCTTTGGAACACATTCCCGTACTCTACGGAGAGCCCTCCATACAATGATGCTACCTTGAAATCCGCGATCCGCCGGAAGAAGACGCCGCTCAACAGGGCGGCATGTTGGCCCCTGAGTTCATTCTGTTCGAGGCCGGAGAGTCCGGCAAAACCGCCCAGGCGGAAAAGGCTTTGATACGGCGCATCACAGTCGCGGGTCGTGCCGAACAATCCGCCGATAAGCCCCGTGTAGTCGCCCAGCGTATATGCATACGAACCTTCCATGACTCCCTGCTCGTACTCGGCATCCGAACCCAGCTCTTCCAGTCCGGACGCAATCCGGATTCGCAGATTGCCTCCCGTATGCGGGAAATTGACATTATCCATCTCATCCACCGAGAACTGCAGAAACGCCTCGCCCGTATCGAAACCGGCATCGGGCACGCCGGGATCTCCAACCTGCATATTGATCTCGCCGGCCTCGCGCATGATGCCGATACGGACGTCACCCCACGTTCCCAACTCGCGCCCGGCGGCGGCTCCCGCGCCTATCCGCCGTATGCCCAGTTCCGAGAGCTTGCGGCCGTCCGAATCGAACACATTGTCGGTGCGCTCCTGTGCGAATGCCTGCAGATGAAAGAAAAATCTGAGTTTGTGATCGATCGGCTGGAAGAACTCCGAGAACAGCGCCGGTTCCTGCCCGACCTGGAATCCGATGCGCCACTCGCCGTTCAAGCGGTCGACCGCCGTTCGGGTGTATGCGGCCGCCAGGTTGAAGTTGGGCCCTTCGAAGTCCTCAAAAACAGCAACGCCGAATTGCAGGTAATTCGGCCCCCAGGACCGCTCGCGCACCGTGATGGTGAGCACGTTTCTTCCTGCTTCCTCGGCGATGTCGTAATACACCGATTCGAAGAGCTCGAGCCCGTAGAGCTGGTTCAGGTCTTTTTCCAACTGCTCGATATCGAGAGGATGCCCGGCCTCCGCGCCGATCATGGCGGTTACCACGTCATCGGACAGGCGGGATTGATTCACGATTCTTACTTCATCGATCACAGGCTCCGGTATGCGATTCGTTCGTCCGGCCATGCGTGTTCGATATTCCTCTTTCGAAACCGTCAACTGCAGGAGTTCCGTATGCGCGGCCAACGCCGAACGCACGCCGATAGGAATGGCGCGGGCGGCGCGATCGAACGATGCAGTTGTGATATCGCCCAGTTCGGGTTGGATCAGGATGTCTTTGCTCGTGAGCGAATCGATCTGAAGATCGGCATTGCGCCTCGTCATGATGGTGGTGACCTGGTCGGTGATGGAGAGCACCGATTGAAGCTCCTCGCGTTTCTGCAGGTGAGTGCCGATATCCACCGCGATCACCACATCGGCGCCCATGTCGCGAACGACGTCGATGGGCAGATTGCAGCTGAGGCCGCCGTCGATGAGGAGTCTATTGTCGATTTCTCTCGGAGCGAACAAGGCCGGAATCGCCATGCTGGCCCTCATGGCGAGGGCAAGATCGCCCTGGTAGAGCACGATCATTTCGCCCGTAGCGAGATCGGTTGCAATAGCCCGGAAGGGTATCTGCAGGTCGTCGAAATCTTGAACGGCCGCAACCGGAAGGGTGTATCTCTTGAGGAGGAGATCGATTTTCTGACCGTCCAGTATTCCCCGAGGAAGCTTGACCGCGCCGCCGGAAAAGCCCGGTTTATGCTTGATCAGATAGAGATCGTCGTCGCGCTTGCGGCGAAACGACCGGTCCTCCCGTCGTATCCGGTCGGAGAACGCATCCTCCCAATCCATCCGAGATACCAGCGACTCGATGTCCCGGATCGACATGCCGGATGCGTAGAGGCCCCCGACCAGGGCTCCCATGCTTGTGCCTGCAATGTAGTCGACGGGTACGCGGTATTTCTCCAGCACCTCGATCACGCCGATATGCGCGGCGCCCCGCGCTCCGCCGCCGCTGAGGGCGAGTCCGATTTTGGGGCGCCCGGCGGCCTGCGGCGCTGTCCCCAACGCCTCTCCGGGCGCAAACGCCGAGGCGGCCAGGGAGAAACAGAGCTGCAGCAGCAGGTACCGGCAAGCTGTTGTGCGCGTCACGGCTGATATCCTTTCTCCGCATCCACCCGTCTCGAGAAAACAGCCGGCGAGCGGCATATTGTGTTGCCCTCCGGGACGTTTCGATACTACACTCTGCGGTGGTATCTCGATGCAATTCGGGCGTAGGAGGGCCGGATTGCCGCTCCTCGCATTGCCTCGGCATCATAGCACAGCCCCGGCGGCATCCAAATACGAAACCGCAGAGATACATGCTTGCGAAAGAAAGGATACTCCATTGAAACCGCGCGTCGCCGTGATTACGGCCATGGTCTGTATCGTTTTCTTGAATTCGTCTGCGTTCTGTTCCGAATCCGGGACCGCTTCAAACGAACATGTGCGGACTCGCTGGGGGATAATGCGGCTGCAGGGGGTCTTTATCGAACCGCTGGGGGACAACCGCGTCGAGGCATGGAACGATTGCGGCGACGGATGGCTCGATTACCTCAGCTTTTCGGGCTCGATCAAGATCAACACAACCGGAGGAGTCGTTGCAAGCTTCGAATACGTCCTGGCCCGAAAATACGGCATCGAAGCGGGCTTCGCATACTGGCCCACTATCGTCGATTTGCATTTCGAGGCATCGGGGGTAACGGTGGACGGCAGCCCCAACTTCATAATGCCGACGATCGGAATGAACTATCATTTCCTGACGGATGAAAAGAAGGATCTGTATGCGGGCGGACTATGCTGCCTCGGCGTCATCGCCACCGGATTCGCCTCCGATATCGAAGTCAGCAAGGACGTGGCGCTGGGCCTGAATGCCGGCATCGATTACTACGTCAAGAACTCATGGAGCCTGGGCGCCTGTCTCAAGTATATCGATTTTGGAGAGTTGGATTTTTCCCTGTTGCCGCCGGGATTGGAGGGAATAGTCTGCGATAACGGCCTCTTCGGCATCGGACACATGAACACGATTTCATTCACCCTGGGCGCAGGGTACAGATTCTAGGAGAGATGCGCCACGCTCTCGAGGATGTAATCGTTTCCGCGGAGCCACACACCGGAACAAGGGAGTATGGTATGAATCACAGACGTTTGTTGTGCCTGGTCGCAGTGCTCGCACTCGGCTTCAGCGGCGCCCACGCGGGCCCAATTACGCTTGGAGCCAAAATGGGCCTGGTGCTCTCCAACGGCGCCAACATGCCGGAGGAATGGTTCGATCCGTCCTTCAAAACGGGTTTCACCGCGGGCGTTTTTATGAACTTCGCCGTCACCGAGAATTTCAGTCTTCAGCCGGAATTGCTCTACACGCAGAAAGGCGCCACGACGAACCTGTTTGACGACCTCCTGGAGGCGACGGCAAAATTCGACTATGTCGAGCTGCCCCTCCTGGCGAGGTATACCATTCCCGTGAAGGGAAATCTCAAGCCCTTCGTGTACGCCGGGCCGGGCATCGCATTCAACACAAGTTCCGAGCTGGAAGTAGGAATATCGATTTTCTCCACAAGCTTCGATATATCCAGCATCACTCACACAACCGATTTCATAGTCCTCGCAGGCGGCGGATTCGACCTCGGGCTCGGCGCCGGGAAGCTCCTAATCGACGCCCGCTTCCAATACGGATTCACCAATGTCATTCAGACGGGCGATTTCGAGATCAACGGCTCCACGGAGACGATAACGGCGGATGACTTCAAGAACTATGCATTCATCTTCATGGCGGGATACGGTTTTGGATTCTAGCGTCTCAATGGAGTAAACAAATCGTTTCTTTAAAAGCATACCGAACGGGAGACCGCCTGCGGCTTCCCGTTCGGTATGTATGCCGCGGCCCATTCGGCTTTCAAATCGCCGCCAGGACGAGGACGTATATTCCCGCATTTCCTCCGTTTCCATACCCGACATCCACCCGTGCGTTGATTTTCTCCTGCGCGTCGAACATGAATCGTACGCCGGCGCCGAAACAGTACTTGAAATGATTCATTCGAAATGTCTCCACCCGGTCGCTGACGTCGCCGAGACCGGCGAATCCGACGGCGCCGAAGCGCCACCATACGGGCAGCCTGTACTCGGCCTGGCACGTGATCATGTGTTTGTCCCGGTAGCGCCCGAAGTAGAATCCGCGCATCCAGTAGGAACTGCCGAACATGTTCAGCATCTGGAAGGGCGGCGAGCCGGAGATGAAGCTGTCGTACGTTTGAAATGCCAGGACGTGGGAACCGAAGATGGAGAAGTACCTCCGCAGGTCGACACTCAGCACGGTGAAGGTGTAATCGCTCCCCAGCGCCTTCCGGAAAACCAGAGCGAATGCCTGATTATAGAACCCGGAGGACGGCCGATACAAATGGTCGCGGGTGTCGTGGTTCAGTATGATTCCCAGCCCCGATGCGGAGCCGCTTGGAGCGCCGGGGACCGTGCCGCCGCGCAGCACGCCGCTTTCTTCGGTCTTCCTCAATCGAATGTATTCATATTGATATCGAATCCCGACATACAGTCCGGAGAGGACCCGCTTCTGCAAATTGCTCTGTAATTTGAAATACACCGGCTCGTAGTCTTCCTCGGCGCTATCCGGAGCGTCGCCGCCGATGCCCCAGAATTTATCGGGGTACTTGTAATATCCGAAGTAACCGGTGAAATAATACCGTTCATTCTTGAAATAGAGTTCGGGCAGAAGCGCCAGTATGATTTGATTGCGCACCGTGTACGTGACGGCCGCGCGGACGTTTGACGGCCGCGCATCCGGCGCGGAATCGGCGGAACGAAACGAATAGATGCTTCCCGCCCCGAACGCGACCTTCGTCTCCGGTGTATAGAAGGCATAGGGGAGGGCAACCAGACTGTTGCGGCGATTCTGCAAAGAATCCGGGTGGTCCTGCGCGCCTCCCCATGCCGGATGCGGGAACGCGATCAGAGCGATAAGCGCATATAAAATGAATGGCTTCATGGCGTATGCCCTGTGCGACGCGGCACATCGGAGGTTACCCCAGCGACTGGAGGTTGTCCATTCGTAACGGCATACCTCGCCAACTGTTGTTCCGCCAACATGATAACGCGCAATAAGATCCGGCCCTTAATTTCTAGTATCTACACTCCGAAATAGCTATATTTAACGGAATACCTAATAGGAAGTAAGGCTCTAGCAACGATGGCTATCCAACAAAAGGAGGAGAGTCATGAACATGGCAGAAGTGAAGCATCTCGGAAAGCCGGATGAAGTTCGAGAGTTCCCCAAAGGCCGACTGGAGCTTATCAAGATCGGCGGTGCGACGGTGGGCCGTGGCGTCTTCCAGCCGGGTTGGAGATGGGCGACCTCGGTTCAGCCGCTCGCGAAGACCAAGAGTTGTGAGGCTCCGCACTTTCAGTACCACGTTTCGGGGATTCTGAGGGTCCGGATGGACGACGGAACTGAATTCGAGTGTCGACCCGGCGACGTTTCGCTTTTTCCCTCAGGACACGACGCATGGGTCGTCGGAGACGAGCCCGTGGTAGTCGTCGATTTTCAAGGAATGATCGACTACGCAAAGTCCAAATAAAAGAGGCGCGATCAGCTGGGACGGCTTCGCCGTCCCCAGCTGATGCGCGATGCGTTATCTTGAAGCTGAAATTACATGTGCTGGTTTGGGGGCTGTTCTTTCTCTCCCCGTGCATGGTTCGGGCGCAGAGTTCCCTCTTCTACCTCGAAGCCCAGGGAGTCGCAGGGTATTCTTCGACCGATAAGGGCGCCGTATTCTACTCGATGTCCCAGGATGAGGCGATGCAGAAACCAAGCGTCGGATTCGACTATCTGCGGCGTCTCTCCGGCGAGCGGGGCGACTACGGAGCGCTGGCTCTTCAGATCCGCCTCGCGTACGATCACGAACCCGAAAGCGAACTCGAGTTCCAAGTCTACAATGCGTTCTTCAAGTACAAGGCCGGCTTCGCCGATCTATGGATCGGACACGATCGCTCCGCCTTCGGGCTCGCATCCTATCTCGACAGCCATGGGCTTCTGCTTCAACCCCTCGGAATGCACGGCTACGGTTTCGACCGCGACTGGGGAGGAGGCGTCCGCCGCGATCTGAGTTGGGGCTCGTTCGCCGCGTCTCTCACGACCGGCTCCGGCATGCCGCTCGAATTCAACGGCAACTGGCTCGCTTCCGCCCGCGTCTCGAAGGGCATTCTTGCGCAGGAAAACTACAGCATCGGTTTCTCGGCCGCGTGGGGCGATATCCTCGAGACGATGGGCTACGAAATCATGATGCCCGATCCGATTGCGTTCCACATGGCGCTTGCGGACTGGACATATTTCCTGACTCGATACGAGAGCCGTCTCGAACTAGCGGCGGGAGAACGCGCCGGCGATTCAAGCTATGCCGCTCTCTGGCGCTTCGGCGTCAACCTCCTCGAGGAGAACCGCCTTAAAGTGGAATTTCAGCCGATTTTCCGGAAGCAGGCGTCGGAATCCAATTGGCTTTTCAGCGCGGGGCTGTCCTGCCAGCTCACCGCTGGCCTGGCCCTTCGTTCGATGTATGAGTATGACGAATCCGCCGAAGAGAACCGGATCGTCGCGCAGGTGTATTACTATAAGAGGATATGATCGTCATGAGAAAAACATTCGGCATTCTGCTCCTGCTTCTCGCAATCGCCCCGTCCGCCCTGCCGGCCGCGGTAGGATGCGATCTCAACGATCCCGACCGCGACGTGAAGCGGCTCTTTCCTCAATCGACAGGATACAAGACGCTCTATGTGTCGATCGCGAAGAAAGGCGGCGAAAAGCTTCTCGAAGACGTCGAGCGCCGGCTCGGCGATGCCTTCCAGGGGTTGTATGAAACCATAGATGTTCCCTACACCATGTACCAAATATTCAAAGGCCGGGAGATCATCGGATACATCCACGGCGTCAATCAGAAGGGCCGGTACGGCGGCATACAGGTTTTTCTCGCGCTCGATACATTGGGCGTTATCAAGACATTCTACATACAGAAGCTTACATCGAAGGGCGCAAAATCGTTCCGGGAGGACTCGTTCGGCTCCCAGTTCGCGGGCTTGAGCCTCGCCGACTTCTACCGATACGATCCGGCATCGGGAAAGGAAACGCCCCGCGGCAAGATAACCGCAATCAAGAATCCGGCGTCCGGCGCGGCGGACGATTTCACGGCCATGCTCCGCGCAACCAAAAAGAATCTCATTCTCGTGGACGAATTTCTTCTCAACAACCGCCATCTTTCCGGCTTCAGGCCGGTGGATATTGCCTACAAGAATCTCCTTCGCAAGAAGATGCGAAGCGTTCTCACGGTGCTGGGCATCGCCCTCGCCGCGTGGGTGCTCACGAGCCTTCTTGGATTTAACCGCGGCTATCAGATCTCGCTCAACAAGGATATCGACAACCTCGGCTTCCAGATGCTCGTGACGGCGAAAGGCTGCCCGTACGAGGCGGCCACGCTCATGCTCAAGGGCGGCACCGGGCTGCGGTATTTGAATGCGGGCATCGCCGACTCGATCGCCGCACAGCCCGAAGTCGACTCCGTGACGCCGATGCTCATGCAGGCGGTCTTCGATCCCAACAAGGGCGAGAGCGGCGGCATCTCGGCGTACCTCGGCGTCGACCCCGCAACCTTCCCTCGCATGAAGGGCACGCTGGCCTTCAAAGCGGGCGGCTGGTTCACCGATCCCGGCGCCCGCGAAGCGGTCCTCGGCTACGAGGCTGCCGAATTGGAGCAGCGCGAGGTCGGCGACATGCTGCTCATTCCCGAAAAGGACGCGGAAGTGAAGGTCGCCGGCATCCTCGCCCGCACGGGCACGCAGGACGACGGCACCATTTTCCTTCCGCTCAGCGCGGTGCAGGAGATCTTCGGCAAAGAGGGAGAACTCACCGGCATCGGGATCAAGGTCCACAAGGAGGCGGATATCGCCGCGTTCGAGGAACGCATGTATCGACTCCCCGACGTCCAGGTCGTGAGCCTCTCGCAGGTCAAGAACACGATCATGATGCTCGTCTCCACTGCCAAGGTCATGGTGCTCTCGATCGCGATCATCGCGGTTCTTATCTCGGTGGTCGGCGTCGTCAACACGATCCTCATGTCGGTCATGGAGCGCCGGCAGGAGATCGGCATTCTCAAGGCGATGGGCGCCAAGGCGAGGGATATTTTCAAACTCATATGGCTCGAGACGGTGATCCTCTGCGTGGGAGGCGGCATCGTCGGGAGCGCCCTGGCCGTCCTCACTGCCAAGCTCACCGAGATCTTCATACGCGGCGTGCTTCCGTTCTCGCCGAGCGGAGGGTTCGTCACGATCGATTGGACGCTCGCGCTCTTCACCCTCGGCGTCGTCACGGCGATCGGCATCCTGAGCGGCATCTACCCGTCGTGGAAAGCCGGCAGCGTGCGCCCGCTCGAGACGATGCGAAGCGAGGCGGAGTGATGGCCAGCGCCTTGCCGCACGTAACGGCCGAGAACCTCATGAAGATATACCGCCGGGGCGCCGAAGAAATCCGCGCGGTGAACGACGTATCGCTTTCGATCGGCGAAGGAGAGTTCGTTGCGTTCACCGGCCCCTCGGGTTCGGGCAAGACGACGCTCATCAATATCCTCGGCTGCCTCGACAATCCCACGTCGGGGCGCCTTTCCATCGGCGAGCGGAGCATCTTCGGCGACGGCGCACCGCTCGGCGAGGGAATGCTCACGGACATACGGCGCGATATCTTCGGATATGTGTTTCAGAAGTTCTATCTCATCCCGACGCTCACGGTTCGCGAGAATGTCATGCTCCCCTTTGTCTTTTTCAAGAAGATGGGGGCGGAGGCAGAGGTCGAGAATATCCTGAGGCTTCTCGGCCTCGACAAGCGCCGCAATCATCTCCCGGGGCAGATTTCCGGCGGCGAGATGCAGCGTGTCGCCATCGCGCGGGCGCTCGTCAACAAGCCGCGGGTTCTGCTCGCCGACGAGCCCACGGGAAACCTCGACTCGGCCACCAGCGAAGAGATCCTTAATCTCTTGGAATCGCTCAACCGCTCCGGCAAGACGATCATCATGGTGACCCACGAGCCCGACGTCGGCGCCCGCGCCCGGCATCCGAACCCGCAGTGAACAGCAATTCCAACACAGGAGGTCAAACGCAGATGAACGCAAGAATACTTACGGCAACGGCGGCAGCAGTGCTTCTTTCCTCGGGCATCGGCGCGCGCGAAGGATCGCATGCGGCTCCGGCCGATACGGAGTGCCACGCTCAGCACGACGCAACCGCGCCCGATACGGCGAAAGAACTCGTCTTCGAGAATCTCCCCGGCTATAATAAGAAGTGCTGGATCGGCGACAGCCTGTATTTCACCTACAAGTTCAACAAGAAGCCGAAAATGGGAACGGCGATCCTCGTCGTCCGGCTGTTCGATACAAAGGATGCGCAGCTCTCGAATCTCGAGATCCTCGGAAGCTCCGACATGCCGTCCATGCGGGGCGCGCACGACTCGGGCGAGGTGCCGTTCAAGCTCAACAAGAAGAGCGCCTACCTCCTGCCGGTGAATCTCGTCATGCCCGGCGAATGGGAAGTGAAGCTCGTCTTCAAGAAGGGCGATGAGACGCTCTTCCGCGGGCGCTTCTTGTTCAAGATCTAATCCGTCTCTCGATGAAAGGTGCCGACTATGAGCGAACTCATACAGGACAAGCTGAGGAGAAAGGATCTGCTCAAACACATGATCCGGCAACTGCACGCCGGAGAGGCGCCGGAAGCGGTCCGCCGGCAACTGGTGCGCCTGTTGGGACAGGTGCCCTACGACGAAGTGGTCGAAGTCGAACAGGAATTGATCTCCGAAGGCATGCCGGTGGAGGAAGTGCTCAGGCTCTGCGACGTGCACACCGAAGCGATGCGCGGAGCCATCGACACCGCCAAAGCGCCCGAGGCTCCGCCCGGCCATCCCGTTCACACATTTCGCCAGGAGAACAAGGCCCTGCGATGGGAACTCGAAGGACTTCGAACGCTCTACGAATCATCCGCCGCTGCGGGCGAAGCGGCGGACGCCGAGGAGATGATGAAAGATATCCGCGGCCACTTCAACGCCCTCATGGACGTCGAGAAACACTACCGGCGCAAAGAGAACCTCCTGTTCCCGTTTCTCGAGAAACACGGCGTCACCGGCCCGCCCACGGTCATGTGGGGCAAGCACGATGAGGCGCGCGAGTTGCTCAAAGCGGCGATCGAGACTCTCGAATCCGCCGCCGGCATAACGCCGGAGGAGGCTCAGGGCGTGATCGAGCTCGTGCTCAAACCCGCCTCCGGGGCCGTTTCGGGCATGATCGACAAGGAAGAACAGATCCTGCTGCCGATGTGCCTCGACACCCTCGACGAAACGGAATGGTACGAGATCTACAGGGCCAGCGACGAAATCGGCTATTGCCTCTGCGCGCCGGAAACGCCATGGCGTCCCGAGGGCGCGGCGGCGGAGCCGGAGACGAGCCACGGCGCGGAAAGGATTCACCTGCCCACCGGCAGTTTCACCACCCGCGAGCTCGAGTCGGTGCTCAACACCATTCCCTTCGATGTAACGTTTGTCGATGTGGACGACACGGTTCGGTACTTCAGCCACGGCCGCGAACGCATATTCTCGCGCTCCCGGGCCATCCTCGGACGCAAGGTGCAATACTGCCACCCGCCCAAGAGCGTCGATGTCGTCCGGAAGATTCTCGACGACTTCCATTCCGGCAGGGAGAGTCACGCCCATTTCTGGATCGAACTCCACGGCCGTTTCATCTCCATTGAATACTTCGCCCTGCGGGGCGCCGGCGGCGAGTATCTCGGCACGCTCGAAGTCAGCCAGGATTTGACGAAGAAACGCGCCTTGACGGGGCAACAGCGGCTGCTCAGCTATGTAGACAAGGAGAATTGAAATGCCCGGCGGCAAGGATCGTCCCGATATCACGCCCGACTTGAAGATCGGCGCTCTGCTCGATGCCTATCCCGATCTGGAGGATGTATTGATCCGGATTGCTCCCGCGTTCAAGAAGCTTCGCAATCCGGTGCTGCGGAGAACCGTGGCGAAACTCACGACGCTGCGCCAGGCGGCTCAGGTGGGCGGCGTATCTCTCGGAGAAACGATCCGCACGCTGCGCGGCGCGGCCGGGATCGCGCAGCAATGGAACGACGAGGCGCCCGGCGTCTCCGAAGCCCTCGGAGAATCCGGCGCGCCCGGCGGATTGCCGCGTCCCGAATGGCTCGACGGCGGCACGCTCGTCGAGACCTTCGACGCGAGAGAAATGATCGAGGGCGGCGGACATCCCCTTCCGGTTGTAATGGGCGCCGTGAGAAAGCTCGAACCCGGACAGATCTATGCGATTATTACTCCCTTCACGCCCGCCCCCATGATCGACAAGGTGCGGGAAAAAGGATATGAGGCCTGGACCGCGCAGGAAGGAGCGGAGAGATTCATAACTTACTTCAGATGCAAGCAAGCCTGATTGAATGAGATCCACGGCCACAAAATCACATCGCCGCTTCGATTGTGAACATGTTCACCATCCTGACTTTTATTCCCCGCTATGTCATAAATATGCTTGACCTAGGCCGCTATTCGCTGTAAAATATACGCTATGCTGAGAGTCCTCATTTGCAGCATGTGTCCTCGGCTCGCAACGCGTGTCCGCGGGCGCCGTTATGGGTGTTGTTTCTGACTTCCGGCCCCTGGCTAAAGGAGATTCTGTATGCTCAAACTGAAAATGGTGTTCTTGTGTCTGGCCGCTGTTGTGCTGCTGCCCTCCGCTTCCTTGGCCGATAATGCGCTCGCCGGATACGACCTGCTCCAGACGGTCCCGGGTCTTACGTACCGGCATTTCTCCGGGCCGTTTGCCATACCGGGGGGTTTCTTCGATCCCGGCTCGGATCCGTTCGAAGGCACGGTCGCTCTCCGAGGTGAGCCGCTCCCAGGTTTTTCCGAGTGCAGTAGCTTCCCGTTGGGCAATGTGGATACAATTGTGCGACGCAAGACGGACGCATTCGTTCCGATCCCGCCGGCAACCGACGTGATACCGATCGAGCTTGTGGCGCTCTCGCTGGTGAGCGTCGCCCCCATCACAATCACCTACAGCGCCGGCAGTCCGGAGCTGTGGAATCTTGAAGTCACACTGTCGCGCGCGGTGCCCTCAGCGGGAACCATGACGATCAATCATTCGTACGCGAACGGAGGAACGTTCAGTTCCACATTGTATGTGTATCCGGTCATAACCTTCACACGAATCTCGCCGCCCGACTTCGCGGTTCGCGTATTCGATACCGGACAATACGGTCTGCCGGATCAACTTTCGGTCGCTAATGTGCCATGGGTTCATACACCCGGCAGCCTCGCATGTACTTCGTGCTCGGTAAACTTCGTCCCGGGTATCGTAGAGCCCACTCCCATTACATGGACCTTAGCCGGACCGTTCGCGGCCCATGCGGTGCAGTCGCCTTGTACCCAGACCGTCCCAGTCGAGAATTGCACTTGGGGATACATTCGATCGCTGTATGGAGAATGAAATGACCTGATGGCGCATCGTGCTCGAGAGGCACTCCGGCGTAGAGGCATGCATACTACAATATTCTGTCCGTTTTTGCGGCAAAGATAAAATCGCTTTCCGTCAGCCCGTCGATTTTGTGCGTCCAGAGAACGATTTTGACTTTCCCCCACGCCAGATAGATGTCCGGATGGTGGTTTACCGTTTCCGCAAGATTTCCAACCTTGTTCGTGAATTCCAACGCGCTCCGGAAATCCTTGAAC
>JACQXT010000117.1 GCA_016208665.1 Chitinivibrionia bacterium
GCGCGGCTGGCGCTCGATCTTGTCGACGACCTTGTCGATCGAGGCGTACATATCTTCCGATTCTTCCGTGCTGTTGAAGTCTTTCCCGTTTACTCGAACGCTGATTTCCACGGCATGGCGGTATTTCTCGAGCGAAAACGTGACGTGCGCGGTGTCGATCTGTTCGTAATATTTCTTCAGGTTGAGTATCTTCTTTTCCGCGTAGTCCTTGAGCGCCGGAGTCAATTCATAATGCCGTGCTGTCGTTGTGATCTTCATGCTTCACCTCTTTCGTCACAGGAACTGCCATATCCATACCCGCATCCGTTCGCATGTTCCCTCTCGATGGTGCGGGTGCGAAACAGGAGCGGAACAACCGAGTGCTCATATGATAAAACGGAAGACGGCATAGCTCTGCAGCGGAGCAGCGTGCAGTGTATGAAGGTTCGTAGATTCGACACGTCACCTATTCGTAACAATCCGCAGGGGATCGTCATCTGCAACCCTATGGTAGCCGCCTGATACTAGTATAATCAATCGAAATCTCTTCGGCCATACCCTCGCCGCGTTTAGTAGCTTTTTCGCAGCCGCGCCGGCAAAATATTCAATTGCTCGCGATACTTGGCCACCGTCCGGCGCGCGATCTCCAATCCGCTGTCTTTCAGCAAATCCGCTATCTTTTGATCGCTCAACGGATTGCGCGGATCTTCGCCCTCGATGATCTTCCGAATCGTGTCTTTGGCGCTCTTGGCGGATACTTCCCCTCCGTCGTATGTCTTCAAGCTGCTGGAAAAGAAAAACTTGAGCTCAAACACGCCGCGCGGCGTCTGCACGTACTTGTTGGTGGTGACGCGGCTGACGGTCGACTCGTGCATGTTGATTTCGCTCGCCACCTGCTGGAGGGTGAGCGGTTTGAGGAATGACGTTCCCTTTTCGAAGAATTCCCGCTGCTTGTCGACGATGCACTCCATGACCTTGACCATCGTGCGCCGCCGCTGCTCGATCGTCTGTATCAGCCACTTCGCTGATTTCAACCGCGACTGAATGAAGTCCCTCGTTTCCCTGCTCCCGTCCTTGCTGTCTTTCATGAGCTCCGACTGATACGCTTGGCTGACCCGAAGGCGGGGGATATTCTTATCGTTCAGATACACCACATATTTCCCCTCGATGACTTCGACCACGAGATCGGGAATCACGTACTTCGGATCTTCGGCGATGATTTCGAGTCCCGGCTTGGGATCGAGCGTGCTGATGATCTTGCACTGGTTTTGCACTTCGGCAATCGACAGCTTGAGCTTCTTGCTGATTTCGAGGTACTTCTTCTGCTTGAAATCGCCGAAGTGGTCCCGGATGATGACGGTTGCGGGAGAATCCCCCAATCCTTTCGCTTCCAGCTGGATGAGCAGGCTTTCCCGGAGATTCCGCGCGCCGACGCCCGCGGGTTCGAAGGTCTGTATGATGGCGAGCACCCGTTCGACCTCCGCGACATCCGTACGAAACGTGCCCGCCACTTCCTCGAGTTCGCAGGTCAGGTATCCGCTCTCGTCGAGGCTGCCGATGATGTAGTCTCCGATTGCGAGGATCCGTTCGTCGTCGGTGGCGATGCGCAGCTGGCTGATCAGCTGGTCGGTGAAGGATCGTTTGGCGACCGGCACTTTCTCGAAGAATTCTTCCGGCGTTTCTTCTCCCAGTCCGTATCCGATTTCGAACCCGTTACGCAAATACTCGTCGAGATCTATCTTCTCGACGCGGCTTTCTTCTCCGTCGTCCGCGCCGTCTTCATCCTCGGAGGAGTCTGAATCCGTCTCCTGCCGATCTTCCTCGGTCTCCTGCGTATCGAGCGCGTCGTCCACTTCCTCCAGCATCGGATTCTCGATCAACTCCTGTTTCAGCATCTGCTGAAGCTCGATCGCGGGCATCTGGAGCAGCTTCAGCGCCTGCTGAAGCTTCGGCGTCATCACGAGAGTCTGCTTCTGCTTGAGTTGCAATCCGAATTTCATCGCCATATACAAGCCTCGCTCATTGGTACGTACGGTTTACAGTTTGAATGATTCGCCGAGATAGATTTCCCTGACTTCGGCATCCCGCGCCAGCGAGTCCGCGGTGCCCGATCGCTTGATTCCTCCCTCGTACATGATGTACGCGCGGTCGGTGATACTCAGCGTGTCGCGGACATTATGATCGGTAATCAGTATGCCCAGCCCTTTTCCCCTCAGCTTCTTCACGATGAGCTGCAGATCGGCGACCGCGATGGGGTCGATGCCGGCGAACGGTTCATCGAGCAGCATGTTCGCCCCCGGACAGCTGATGCCCGTAGCTTTTCCGCACGTTGGCGATGTCGAGTTCCTCGAGGAGGGCGGCAAGCCGTTCCATTCGTTCCGCTGAACCGAGCGGCATGGTCTCCAGGATGGCCAGCAGATTCTGCTCCACCGTCAGCCCCCGGAATATCGACGGCTCCTGGGGCAGGTAACCGATCCCCATTCGCGCCCTCTTATACATGGGCAGGTTCGTTATGGCCGCATCCCCCATGAAAATGTCGCCGGCATTCGGCCGGATCATTCCGACGATCATGTAGAACGTAGTCGTTTTGCCGGCGCCGTTCGGGCCGAGCAGGCCGACGACTTCGCCCGGATTCACTTCGATCGTTACACGGTCGACGACCGTCCGCTTGCGGTACGTCTTGACGAGTTCCCGCGTGTGCAGCCGCGCTCCGGCTGTTTCTTTACTCATTGACTGAACCCTCTCGTTCGACGATCCGGGCTTCTACGTTCTTCCGTATATTGACCGATGATAAATTGTAGTCGCAGTCCAGCCCGTATCCCGTCAGGATGTCGTCGCCCCGTTTCAATTTCACGAACGTGTTGCTCGTAATCTTCCCCTCCGCATCGATCCAATAAAGGCTGTCCGCCTCGAGAACGTCGCCGTTCTCCGATACGACGACGACGTTGCCGTAGGCGAGCATATCCTGCGATTCCTGGTACAGTTCACCGCGATCCGACGTGAGCGTCGTTTGCAGAAGACCCTGTTCGTCGAAGAAACGTATCGTCGGCGCTTCCAGAACAACCAGTCCCTTCGACGTGTACTTGCTGGCGTTCGGAGCGGTGAGCTTCCACCTGATCCTGCCGCTGTCGCTCTCCTGCGTCATGAAATCGATGAATGTCTCGTCCGGCGTCCCGCGGCTCGACGAGGGAATGTCCTGGCTCCTCTGGCTGCCGCAGGAGACGGCGAGCGCAAGGGCCGCTGCGAAAAGCATCTGTCCAGCGACTTGCCTCATAGTTCAATACATGACCTTCCTGCCGGCGGTCCGAGGCACGATTCGGGCCAACGCGACAGTCGATCGAATCAATCCATATTCCACGCTTCGTTTAATGATTTTTTTGATTCTCACCTTCGACAAACCCAGAGAGCCGGCGCGGGCCGCGAGGACCGGCCGGAGATCCCCATGCGCCGGCCGGCCGCTCGCGCAGGGGCGCAGGCAATGAGGCAATCCATCGTGCGGGAAGGGGAAGAACACTCAGGCCTTCAAACCGGCCTTGAGGATGTCGTGGATATGAATGATGCCGATCGGCCGCTTCTCCGAATCCGTGACGAAGAACATCGTGATCGGCCCCGGCGCATTCATCTCCATGGCGCTCAGCGCATCCGCGGCGAGCACGGAGGCGTCGATGGTTCGAGGATCAGGCGTCATGAGCTCTTTGACCGGCGTCTGCAGCGCGGCTTTCCTCTTCACGAGGATTCGTTTCAGGTCTCCGTCCGTGATGATCCCGACCAGCGAGCCGCGGCCGTTGACGACTCCCGTGCAACCGACGCGCTTCTCCATGATTTCGAGGAGCGCTTCGCTCAAGGGCGTGCTCTCGCGCACAACGGGGACATCCTTGCCCCGGCGCATCAGTTCTCCCACTGTGAGCGTGAGTCTCTTGCCCAGGATGCCGCTCGGATGGAAACGGGCGAAGTCCTCCCTCCTGAAACCTTTCCGTTCGATCAGCGCGCTCGCCAGCGCATCCCCCATGACCATCGCGGCCGTCGCGCTGGTCGTCGGAGCGAGCCCGAGAGAGCCCGCTTCGCGATCCACCATGGTATTCAGCACGATGTCGCTGTTCCGCGCAAGAAACGACGCCGTGTCGCCGGTGATCGCGATGATCGTAACCTTCAAACGCCTGAGAGGAGGAACGAGTGTGGTGAGTTCGTCGCTCATGCCGCTCTTCGAGACGAAGACGACTACGTCATCCTTTCCGACCAGGCCGAGGTCTCCATGCGCCGCCTCGACCGGGTGAATGTAGAAGCTCGGCGTGCCGGTGCTGGTCATCGTCGCCGCGATCTTCTTCGCGATCAGGCCCGACTTGCCGACGCCGGAAACGATCAGGCGTCCCCTGCAGTTGCATATGGCTTCGACCGCGCGATTGAAATCGTCGCCGATGAGCTCCCGCACGTTCTTCAGCCCCTGGATTTCGCCGTCGAAAACCTTCCGGGCGCGGTCGCGATCGAGCGTGCGGCCGTCCTTGCGCGTTCGTTCGTTCCCGGCGGAGAGGCCGGTCTTTGCCGTCTTCTTCCTGCGGGCGTCGAGTGCGGATTTCCTCATAGGCGCGTCCCGGCGTTCGTGTCCATTCCCGCGACGGCGGCAAACACCGCGGACGCCTGTGCCAAGAGCCCGCCCAGCTCCGCGAACGGCAGCATCGAAGCGGCGTCGCTGAGCGCCTCGGCGGGGGTGAAGTGGGTTTCGATGAACAGCCCGTCGCACGGAACGGCCGCCGCTGCCCGCGCAAGGACCCCTGCCAGCGCGGGTTCTCCTCCGGAGCGGTTCCCCAGCGCGGCGGGTTTCTGAAGGCTGTGCGTCACGTCGAGAATAACGGGACATCCGAATTTCTTCATGCGTGCGAACGACCTGAAATCGACGACGAGATCGTGATAACCGAACACGGATCCCCGTTCCGACACGATGACGCGCGACCCGCCCGCGTCCCTGATCTTCTCGATCACCAGACCGATGTCCTCGGGCGAAAGAAACTGTCCCTTCTTCACATTCAGGATGCGCCCGCTTCTCGCGGCCTCCTCGATCAGCCTGGTCTGCCGGCAGAGAAATGCGGGAATCTGGAGGATGTCGAGGACTTCCGCCGCCGGCGCGATTTCCTCCCGGCAATGCACGTCGGACAGCACGGGGCAGCCGATTTCGTCCCGCACGCGTTTCAGAATGCGCACTCCCTCCGCGAGCCCGGGCCCGCGGAAACTCCTTCCCGAACTCCTGTTGTCCTTGAAGTAGCTCGCCTTGAATACGAACCGGTAGTTCCGCACGGCGGGGAGGTTCGAAATCGCTCCGGCGAGCTCGAGCGCCATCGCCTCGTGTTCGATTACGCAGGGGCCCGCAATGAGCCACGGCCGCGGATCGCCGTCGAACGCAATGCCGTCTATTTCAGGAAGATTCATGGCCTACCGAATCAGGGTTTCAACTGCTTCGCAGCTGCGAACCGGGATGAGCGTTTGTATTCCTTGGCGGCTTTGACGAGCGCCTTGAAGAGCGGGTGAGGCCTGTTGGGGCGGCTTTTCAGCTCGGGATGGAACTGGACGGCGATGAAGAACGGATGATCCCGCAGCTCGACGATCTCGACCAGCCGGTTGTCGGGAGACGTGCCTGAAATTACGAGGCCGTTCATCGCAAACAGATCACGGTAGCGATTATTGAATTCCCAACGGTGGCGGTGGCGCTCGCCGATCTCGGTCGAGCCGTAGCACCGCTCCGCCAGCGTCCCGCTCTTGATGACACACGGGTAGGAGCCGAGACGCATCGTACCGCCCTTGTCGCTCTTGGTCTTCTGGTCCTCCATCAGATCGATGACCGGATTGGCGGTGTCCGGCGAGAACTCCGAGCTGTGGGCGTCTTCGAGACCGCATACGTTCCTCGCGAACTCGATCACCGAACACTGGAGCCCCAGGCATATTCCCAGAAACGGCAGCAGGTTCGTCCTCGCGTACTGTATCGCCTCGAGTTTGCCCGCTATGCCCCGGTCCCCGAATCCGCCCGGCACCAGCACTCCCGAGACGTCTCCCAGGATCCTGTGCGCGGTCTGGGCGGTGATGTCCTCCGCATCGACCCACGCGATGTTGACTTTGACGTCGTTGGCGATGCCCGCATGTGTGAACGCTTCGATGATCGACTTGTAGGCGTCGTTCAGGTGCACGTACTTGCCGCAGATGGCGATGTCGACTTCCTCGTCGACGGCCGCCATTCGTTTCACCATCGCTTCCCAATCCGACAGATCGGGCGGGGCGTCTCCCAGGTCCAGGAGCTTCGCGACGATGTCGTCCAGGTGCTCGCGGTGAAAGTTGAGGGGGACATGGTAGATCGAGGGCACGTCGCGCGCCTCGATCACCGCTTCCTCGTGAACGTTGCAGAAGAGCGCAATCTTGCTCCTGATCTCCTTGTTGAGCGGAACCTCGGTCCGGCACAGCAGGATGTCGGGCTGGATGCCGATCTCCCTGAGCGCCTTCACGCTGTGCTGTGTGGGTTTAGTCTTGATCTCTTTGGCGGCGCGTATGTACGGAACGAGCGTCAGATGGATGAACAGCGTCTTATCGCGGCCCAATTCCAGGCGCAGCTGGCGGATCGCCTCGAGAAACGGCTGGCTTTCGATGTCTCCCGCCGTTCCGCCGATCTCGGTGATGACCACATCGACGTTGCTCCCGTCGTCCCCCGCCGCGAGAATGCGGCTCTTGATCTCATCGGTGATGTGGGGCACGACCTGAACGGTCTTGCCGAGGTATCCCCCACGCCGCTCGCGCTGGATGACCGCCTGATACACCTGTCCCGTGGTTACATTGTTCTTCTGGGCGAGATTGGTATCGATGAACCGTTCGTAGTGCCCCAGATCGAGGTCGGTCTCCGCTCCATCCTCGGTGACGAACACCTCGCCGTGCTGGAACGGGCTCATCGTGCCGGGATCCACGTTCAGGTATGGATCGAATTTCTGGAGCGTCACCTTCAGGCCCCGCTGCTTGAGGAGCAGGCCGATGGAGGAGGATGCGATGCCCTTCCCCAATGATGAGACGACTCCTCCGGTGACGAATATGAATTTCACTGCATGTCCTTTTCCGCCGGCGCGCGCGATTCGCGCTGCTCTCCCGCCGCGGCGCCCGCACTCATGGCAATCGACCGCCGCCAGTGTAATTTTTCAACAACATTTTTTCAACGTTTATTATGTCCGCGGGCACATCGACTCCCGCCGTACACTCTTTCGATTCGGCGACCCGCACATCCATCCCGAGATCGAGCGCCCGGAGCTGCTCGAGGCCTTCGCTCTGTTCGAGCACGGACCGGGGGGCGGATGCGAAGCGCATGAGCGCCTCCTTCCGGTACGCATATATGCCTATGTGCCGGTACGCCCGGAATTTCCCCCCGGAGCGCCCGTGCAGGTCGCGCCATGCGCCGTACGGGATCGGAGAGCGCGAGAAATAGAGCGCCCGGCCCGAGCCGCCCATCACGACCTTCACGGCATTGGGGTTCTCCATCTCGGCGGCGTCCCGTATCGCATGGCAGGCGGTGGCCATATCCGCGCCGGCCTCGTTCACCAGAGACACCATCGCCTCCACGAGGCCGCCGGGAACGACGGGCTCGTCCCCCTGCAGGTTCACCACGATATCATGCGCGAGTTGCCGCGACGCCTCGGCGACACGGTCGGTGCCCGTCGGCATCTCCCGGGACGTCATCACCACGGCTCCGCCGAACGCCTCCACCGCGCGAGCTATCCGCTCGTCGTCGGTGGCGACCGCAACGAACGCTGCGCCTCGAACCCGAAGCGCCCGCTCGTACGCCCATGCGATGAGAGGCTTTCCGGCCACTTCGGCCAGCGGTTTGCCGGGGAACCTGGAGGAGTCGTACCGCGCGGGGAGAATGATAGCGAAGGAGGCGCCCATCAAGGTGCCTCCGCCGAAGAAGTGTCGAACGCGGATCTCAAGAGCACTGCAAGAGATAGGGGTAACGGAAGGAACGGGCGACAGGAGGGAACGCGGACCGGCCTCCGCTTAGGAGGCTTGAACCA
>JACQXT010000118.1:0-3596 GCA_016208665.1 Chitinivibrionia bacterium
TCCGGAGAAGCGCGGGTAGTGTTCGCCGAGCGGGATTCGACTTGGATCGGCCTCAGCTACATGCAGTATTTTCACAAGCATGAGCCCCGATTCGTCTGGAGTTCCGAACGCGACGGATTCAGACACCTGTATCTGTATGATAATGACGGCGGGCTCGTCAACAGGCTGACCGCGGGCTCCTGGGAAGTTTTGGACCTCAATGGAGTCGATGAAAAAAAAGGGTGGATCTACTGCACGGCGCTCGAAAAATCGATCCTCGAACAGCACCTGTATAAAGTATCGGCCGACGGCATGACGATGAAGCGCATCACCGAGGAGGAAGGCACGCACTCCATCCGCATGTCCGAGGATTGCCGCTATTATATGGATACCTGGTCGAGCGCCGCCCGGCCGTCGGTCATCAACGTATGCAGGAACGACGGCGCCAGGCTCTTCACGCTCGGCGAGACTTCGCTCGAAGCGTTTGAAAAATACGACATTCCTGTTCCCGAGTTTTTCAGTTTTACGTCCGAAGAAGGTATTTCCTTTTCCTGCTCGATGTTGAAACCGAGCGATTTCGATCCCGCGAAGCGTTACCCCGTTATCGTCTACGTATACGGAGGGCCGCGCGCGCAGATGGTGACCAATAGCTGGGGAGGCTCGAGCCAGCTCTGGCGCGCGATGATGGCGTCCAAGGGCTACATCATATTCACCCTCGACAACCGCGGGTCTTCCGGAAGAGGCAAGGTATGGGAGAACTCGATCGCCCGAAGGTTAGGCTCGATCGAGCTGCATGACCAGTTGGTCGGCGTCGAGTATCTCAAGGGACTCCCATATATCGACGCGTCCAGGATAGGCATTTGGGGATGGAGCTATGGAGGGTCCATGACCTGTACCGCCCTCTTCAAGGCTCCCGGCGTGTTCAAGGCAGGCGTTGCGGTCGCCCCGGTAACGGATTTCCGGCTCTATGATTCGATCTATACGGAGCGTTACATGGACACGCCGGCCGAAAACGAAGAAGGATACGCGGAATTCAACCTTCTCGATAAGGCCAAGAATCTGCAAGCATCGTTACTCCTCGTTCACGGCACGACCGACGACAATGTGCATATGCAGAATTCCATCAACCTTGTCGCCGAGCTCATCAAGGCGGGGAAGGATTTCGATCTCATGCTCTATCCCGACAAGGAACACGGCATTTCCGGCACGGACACTCGGCGGCATCTCTTCCGCAAGATCACGGAGTTTTTCGAAGAGAAGTTGTGATCCGCCTTGCGATTCGCCTCGTGATCCGCCTCGCGATCCGCCGGCGCGCCAGCGCACAAAAAAACCCCGCTCCGAGGAGCGGGGCCGGAGAATCCAGTCAGTTACGTCCACCATAATTCAGCATGCTGTGCAAGCATTCGGCCATATAGGCCGGGGGGGAATACGGCACTGCACAACCTCGGATAGACGCAACGACCGGACGCTCCTTTAAACTGCCGGCAGCAACGAAACCGGCAGCGGGACGTGCGGCCTATCGAATCCGTCTTATATGATGTTTGTCACTTCTGATATCCTGCAAAATAATAGCAAAATATGTGCCAGGAGGGAGGATTCATCAGGAGGTGATATTTAATCTTCTCATTTTAGCCAGGAGTGTTGTCCTGGGAATGCCCATCTCTTCCGCGGCTTTGAGCCGGTTCCAATCATTGGCCTCCAACGCTTGAATAATCAATCGTCGCTCATACTGTCCGACCATGTCTTCATGCAGCCCCGCGCGGTCGTGGTTCTTGAAGTAGCGCTGGATGGCATCCGAGAGCATGTGAAACCTGATGACGTGTTCGCTCCCGAGCAGCGATACCAGCCGCATGATTTCATTCTGGAGTTCGCGAATGTTTCCCGGCCAATCGTAGAGTTCGAATGCTTCCATTGTCTTGGCGTCCATCTCGACCGCGCGGTCCGGCATGTGAAGCTTCTGCAGGCAGTGTTTCAGCAGATGCCTGACCAATAGCCCGATGTCGCCTCTGCGGTATCGAAGAGCGGGAATGGTAAATCGCACGGTGGAGAGCCTGTAAAAGAGATCCTCTCTGAACTTCCCGCGGTTGACGAGATCCGTCAGGTCCTTGTTCGTCGCCGATATGATTCGAACGTTCGCGTGCCGCAGCGCGGCTTCTCCGAGCCTGCGGTACTCGCCGTTTTCGATGAGCCTGAGCAGCTTCACTTGAATCTCTTCGCTCATGTCTCCGATTTCATCCAGAAAGAGCGTTCCCCCGCATGCATGTTCCACCAGCCCCGGTTTGTCCATTCTCGCATCGGTGAACGCTCCCTTCATGTATCCGAAGAGTTCGCTTTCGAGGAAATGAACAGGGATTCCCCCCGTGTTGATCGCCGTGCAGGCCTTCTCGCGCCGGGCACTCGCATCATGTATCGCGCGAGTCACGAGCTCTTTCCCGACGCCCGTTTCTCCCTGGAGGAGAATCGGTACGTCCGTCCGGCTTGCGCGCTCGGCCAGATTGAGCAATCGGATCATCTGAGAATCAACCGTGATGATGCTCTTGAAACTGCCGCCGGGATGGGCGACCGGCCCGTCCCCGAACGCATCCGTCTCCGTGCGTCCGCACCGCTCTGTCTGTTCCTCGGCCACGCGCCCGATCGCTTCATAACTCGCCAGCAAGAACTCCATGTCTTGCTGGGAAAGGGAACGGTCGCCGTCGATGATCATGCAAAGAGCGCATTGTCCGTCTTCCGGGCCTGATACACTCAGCAGCTTCTTTCCGCTTCCGATATCGCAGATCCTCGGCTGCTTCGCGCCGAACAGCCGCTTCCCGCCTCCGTTATCCAGCCGCCTGGCTATCCGCTTCGCCTTATCCGAAGCGATATTGTACTTGAGCGGAATCCGGTAGCCGCCGTTTCGCTTTCGCACGACGAACAGGCTTTCGGCGTTTACGTTGCGGGCGATCTCGGTAGCCATCCTCGGGCCCGCCTCTTCAACGGGGAATCGCGCCTCTTCATATATCTTACCGAGAATTTTCAGCTTCTCCGCCGAATCGATGCTCGAGACGACAATCGCCTTGTCGAGCTCACGGTACGCGGCCGCGATCTCTCCGGCGGCCGTATCCCCATCCTGCCCGTTTAACGCGCCGCAAATCTTCTGCGCTTTACGCAGATAGGCCCGCGCTTCGGCGTGGTTTCTCATGTTTACGGCGTGCTTTGCCATGAGGACCATGATCCTGGCTGCGAAATAGTCCAATCCCGTTTTCGAAGCGAGGTGCTTCGCTTCGAGGAGATGCACGCCGGCGCTTTCCTTCTGCATGCCGATGAGAAACGAGGCCATCGATATACAGCTGCGCATCAATTCATAATTCTCCTTGGCGCTCCGCAAGAGCCGCATGCTTTCCTCATATGCGCTCAGCGCCTTCCTCGTCCGGCCCTTGGCGGCGTGAATGTCGCCCAGAATCCGCAGGGCGGCTCCACGCTCGTGCTTATCTTCTATCTTTCGGCTTAAACGAATGCATTTCCGCGCCGTATCCTGCGCTTCGCAAAGATTTTCTTCCTCGAGCTGAAGCTGGGCCAACCGCCGCAGAACCTCCGTCATCACGTCGCCTTCCGGGGCGATGCCTTCCGCAATGCCGATC
>JACQXT010000118.1:3657-4512 GCA_016208665.1 Chitinivibrionia bacterium
CGCTTGCTCCAGGTGCGACCGCGCCGTCGCGTATTCCGCTCTTTCGATGTACAGCTCCCCGGGAAATTCATGGGATGGCGCCTTTTGCTTCAATGCTCCGGCGCTCGATGATTCTTTTGCGAGTTCATGGAACAGCGCCTCGGCGCGCGAATGGTCTCTCTTGAGCAAATGCAGATGAGCAACATTGACTTTGTATATCAAGAGATTGTCGCTCTTCAAGTTCAGGCGTTTTTCCAGCGATTGCAGCCGTTCGAACAGGCGTTCCGCTTCCGCCCATTCCCCGGTCTTCATCTTGATGATCGCAAGGTTGTTCAGGCATAAGAATTCGCCGTCGGCCGCGCCGATGCCTTCGAATATGCTCATTGCCTGCCTGAGCAGCCGCTCCGCTTCTTCGTATTGGCAGCGCATCTTCTTGAGAACCGCATAACTGTTCAAGCTCGACGCCAGGAGCAGGTCGTTTGCGTGCCTTCTGAAGATGCTGATGCAGTCCTGCGCATATTCCTCCGCGCGTTCCACGTTTCCCGTCATTATATACACGTTGCACAGGGCTCGCGCCGCAATTGCGTACAGCATATTGTGAGGCGATATTTTCAACTCGCCGGCAATGCGTTCGAGAATGTCCCGCGCCCGGCCGTACTCATTTTGTATCAACAGGAGATGCGCCGCCTTGACGATCTGATGCTCCATTCCGAGCATCGCATTCTTCGGCGGGATCTGCGATTCGATCGTTTGCAGCGCGTGATACTCCCGGCTGCCTTCCGCCGTGCCTCTTACAAGTCCGATCCACAAGAGACCCAACTCTATTCCCAGCTTGCTATCGAGGGTCAACCGCGGGGCGTTCAGTTTCGTTTTATA
>JACQXT010000119.1 GCA_016208665.1 Chitinivibrionia bacterium
GCATCGCCAACCTAAGCAGCGACGAAGTCTTCACCCCGCCTCAACTGGTGAATCAAATTCTTGACCTGCTGCCGGAAGAACTTTGGAGTGACAAGAACGCCACCTTCCTCGACCCCGGCTGTAAGTCCGGCGTGTTTCTGCGCGAGATCGCCAAGCGTCTCGACAAGGGATTGGAGAAACAAATCCCCGACCGCCAGAAGCGGATAGACCACATCTTCAAGAACCAACTCTACGGACTCGCCATCACGGAGTTGACCGCCCTGCTGTCGCGCCGGTCCGTGTACTGCTCCAAGACGGCCGACGGCAAGTATTCCGTATGCGAGGCCTTTGATAGCCCGGAAGGCAACATCCGCTTCGGGCGCGTGGAACATGCCTGGGAAAATGGCCGTTGTGTGTACTGCGGAGCCAACAAGGAGAACTACGAACGGGGCGGTGAACTAGAAAGCCACGCCTACGCCTTTATTCACACAGAAAAGCCGGAGGAAATTCTTAATATGAAATTCGACGTAATCATAGGCAATCCCCCTTACCAGTTGAGCGACGGCGGATTCGGTAGAAGCGCATCCCCCATCTACCAGAACTTCGTCCAACAGGCCAAGAAGCTGAACCCGCGATTCTTGACCATGATTATTCCTTCGCGATGGTTTGGGGGTGGCAAGGGCTTGGACGAGTTCCGAGGCGAAATGCTGAACGATGACCGCATCCGCAAGATCGTGGACTTTGAGGATTCATCAGAAGTCTTTCCCGGCGTCAGCGTAGCTGGAGGAATCTGCTACTTCCTGTGGGACCGAGATTACAAGGGACCATGCGAAATCGTGAACATGCATGGTGGCATCGAAGCTGTTTCCGAAAGACGCCTGAACGAGTTCAATACATTCATCAGACACGGCCAAGCGGTACCCATCATCAGAAAGGTCCTCTCACTTAATGACAAGCGGATGAACGAACAAGTCTCGGCCTACAAACCATTCGGTTTGCGGACATACGTCAAGCCTCAGCGGACAGGTGACATCATCCTCCACTGGCAGAAGGGAGAGGGGCCGTACAAGCGAAAGGAAATCACCGTAGGGGTCGAGATGATAGACAAGTGGAAGGTCATCTCTTCTCGTTCTGGTCATGAACATGCAGGCAATCCCGGAGTTGACGGCGCGAGACGTGTTCTTGCGAAGACCGTAGTGCTGCCGCCGGGCACGATATGCACCGAAACCTATCTGGTTATTGGCAGTTACTCGACAGAGGAAGAAGCCAAGAATCTCTTGGCCTATATGAAGACCCGCTTCTTCCGCATCCTCATGTCTCTATTCATGTATTCACACGGCATCACGAAGGACACCTACGCATTCATCCCTATTCTCGACATGACCAAGTGTTGGACGGACGAAAGGCTCTTCAAGCGCTATGGCCTGACGAAGGATGAAATCGCCTTCATCGAGTCGAAAATCCGCCCGATGGAGGCGAGCGATGAGTAAGCCGAAGGGCAAAATCCCTGCGAAGAAACCGGATGTGCTGTTCGACCGCATTGTCTCGATTCTCGAACAGGCGCGGGGGAATGTGGTTCGCGCCGTCAACACGAACATGGTGACCGCCTATTGGCTGATCGGTCGGGAGATTGTTCAGGAGATACAGGGCGGCGTTGAGCGGGCGGAATACGGCAAGCAGTTGCTGTCAGATTTGTCCAGGCGACTGACACAGCGATATGGAAGCGGCTTTTCCGTTCCGAACCTTCAGAACTTCAGGAAGTTTTATCTTGCCTACACTGAGCGCGTCGTATCCGATCACAACATTCAGTACCCAGCGGGTACCAAATCCGGGACAGGGCAAATTCAGTACCCGGTGGGTACTAAATCTCAGGATGCGCCAATTCCCCACCCGCCGGATGGAGAATCCGGTGAAAAACAGCGCCCGGAGGGCTCGGAGTCCGGCGTGGAAGAGGGAATTCCCTCCCCATCGGGGAGGGAATTGGTTACGGCCGGAATTCGCCACCCGGTGGGGGACGAATCGGGGTCCGACTTTTCGCCGCTGCTCTCCTGGTCGCATTACCGTGCGCTGATGCGGGTGGAGGATGTGGCGGCGCGGGATTTCTATGAGCGCGAGGCGGCCGAGTGCGGCTGGAGCAAAGCGCAGCTCTAGCGGCAAATCCAGTCGTCGTATTACCGGCGCATCCTGGCGAACCGGGGAGAGGCGGGACTGGCCGCGCCGGAGCGCGAGCGCCTGCCGGGCAAACCAATCAGCGCCGGTGACGTCTTGAAATCGCCTTGTGTGATCGAGTTCCTCGGATTGCCGGACGCGCCGGAACTGCACGAGAGCGCCTTCGAGCAGTCAATCATTGACAATCTGCAATCCTTCCTGCTGGAGCTGGGCAAGGGCTTCTCGTTTGTCGCGCGGCAGAGACACATCCGTTTTGACGACGAGGACTTCTACGTGGACCTGGTGTTCTACAACTTCATTCTAAAGTGCTTTCTGCTGATCGACCTGAAGATCGGCAAGCTGACCCATCGCGATGTAGGCCAGATGGACGGCTATGTGCGGCTGTTCGAGGATCGCTTCAAAGTTCCGGGCGACAATCCCACGATAGGCCTGATTCTCTGTTCTGACAAAGGAGAAGCCGTGGCGAAATATTCGGTCCTGAACGAGGCGCGGCAGATATTCGCCTCGAAATACCTGCAATTCCTTCCCAGCGAAGAGGAATTGCGGCTGGAGATTGAGAAGGAACGCAGGTTGATCGAGGCCGCTATGGAAGAAGAGGAAGGCGACGATGAGTGACAATTTCTTTCCGCCGCGCCCGGCATCGCGGCCAACTATATACGCCTACGAGGATACAAACCCTCAGTATGCGGGCCTGCTCAAAGTCGGCTACACGACCGTGGACGCGCAGAGCCGCGTCGCCAAGCAGTACCCGACATTACGACCCGGCAATCCGCCGTACCGGATCGTCCTGGAAGAATCCGCCATGCGCTGTGACGGGACGGTTTTTGCCGACCATGACATACGCCGGATGCTGCGGCTCAACGGCATAAAGAACCCGGAAGGCGAATGGTTCCGCTGCACGGTGGACCAGGTCAAGGCGGCCATAATTGCCGTGCGGACCGGCCAACTGAACGAGGAAGACCGGTCGCTGGATTTCAAGATGCGCCCCGAACAGATGGCGGCGGTCGAGAAGACGGCGGCCTACTTCGCCAGCTGGCGCAAGGAGCGGGGCAACCGGAACAAGCCACCGCATTTCCTTTGGAACGCTAAGATGCGTTTCGGGAAGACGTTTGCCGCCTATCAGTTGGCGAAGAAGATGGGCTGGCGGAAAGTGCTGGTCCTGACCTTCAAACCGGCGGTGCAAAGCGCGTGGGAGGAGGACTTGAAGTGTCATGTGGACTTCAAGGGCTGGCAGTTCATCAAACCCGGCGGCCTGACTTACGAGGAGGCGAACAAAAAGCGGCCGTTCGTCTGTTTCGGGTCGTTTCAAGACTACCTGGGCCGGAACCCCGGCACGGGCGGCATCAAGACGAAAAACGAATGGGTCCACACGATGCACTGGGACTGTGTGATTCTGGACGAGTACCACTACGGCGCATGGCGGGATAACGCGAAGGAACTTTTTGAGTCGGAAGACGAGAAGGAGCGCAGGTTCGCTGAGGGCGAAGGCATTGAGGATTTCGACGAAGACATTCTGCCCATCACGACGGATCATTACCTTTACCTGTCCGGCACGCCCTTCCGCGCCATCGCCTCCGGTGAGTTCATCGAGGAGCAAATCATCAACTGGACATATTCCGACGAACAGCGCTCGAAACGAGACTGGAAGGGCGACGACAACCCTTACGCCGCACTGCCCCGCATGGTGCTGTTGACCTACCAACTACCAGACGCGATCCGGGAAATCGCCATGCAGGGCGAGTTCAACGAGTTTGACTTAAATGTCTTTTTCTCCGCCGAGGGAATCGGCGACAAGGCGAAGTTCAAGTACGAGGATGAGGTCCAGAAATGGCTGGACCTGATTCGCGGCGCGTTCATGCCGACCAGCGTTGACAACCTGAAACTGGGCGCGCAGAAGCCGCCTATGCCGTTCTCGGACGCGCGACTCCTGGGCGTGCTTTCGCATTCGTTCTGGTTCCTGCCGAGCGTGGCGGCCTGTCATGCCATGCGCAACCTACTGGCGAAGAGACAGAACCGGTTCTACCACGACTATAAGGTCATCGTGGCGGCGGGGAGCGCCGCCGGAATCGGCGTGGAAGCGTTGCCGCCGGTGCAGGAGGCGATGGACGATCCCCTTACGACCAAGACCATCACCCTCTCTTGTGGCAAGCTGACCACCGGCGTGACTGTGAAACCGTGGACGGGCATTTTGATGCTTCGCAACTCCTCAAGCCCGGAAACGTACTTTCAGGCGGCTTTCCGGGTGCAATCGCCCTGGACAGTGCGCAACCCGGACGGCAAGTCTCCAA
>JACQXT010000130.1 GCA_016208665.1 Chitinivibrionia bacterium
TATGAACTGCATGACGCGCATATCGGAAACGAACGCCACGATCCGAATGGTACGGCCGTCGGTGAGGGCATTGATTCCCATCGGCACGTGGCAACCGCCGCGCAACATATGCAGCACGGTTCTCTCGGCCGATGTCTCCGCTGCCGACCGGGGATCGTTGAGAATGGCGAGAACGGGTTCCATGTCGGGCGCGCCTGAGCGGACCTCGATTCCCAGCGCCCCTTGACCCGCGGCGGGGATCATGTCCTCCGTGTCGAAATACGAGGATATTGTTTCTTCGAGGTCGAGCCGCTTGATGCCTGCCGCCGCCAGGATGATGCCGTCATAGCCGTGCGCCGACATCTTCTGGATCCGCGTCGGCACATTGCCTCGCAGGTCGCGGATTACGATATCAGGCCGGATCTTCCGCACCTGGGCGCTCCTTCGCGCGCTTCCGGTTGCGACGCAGCCGCTTTGAGGAACGTCGCGCAGCGACTTGAAGCGAGGGGAGAGGAACGCGTCGCGCGGATCCTCGCGGACCGTCACGGCCCCGAGGCGCAGCCCCTCGGGAAGCGTCGTCGGAAGATCCTTCAAGCTATGAACCGCAATATCGATGGAGCCGTCGAGGAGGGCTTGTTCGAGCTCCCTGGTGAAAAGACCTTTGTCGCCGATGGCCGGCAGGGGCCGGTCGAGCACGGCGTCGCCTTTCGTGTCCGTCCCTAGAACCTCGCATCTGAAACGCTCATCGCGCTCGACAGCGGTCTTGACCTCTTCGCTCTGTATCAGCGCGAGTTTGCTCTTTCGCGAGCCGATGCGGATCAGTCTGCTCATATGAATTGCAGCGCGCGGCGTCTAACCGTAGGAATGCTGCCCGCCGAGAAAGATGTTGCCGAAAAACGAGAGCATGGTCATGACGAATCCCGCAATTGAAAGCACGGCTGCTCTGTTGCCCTTCCAATTGCGCTGCAGGCGCGCATGAAGGTAGCCCGTGTAAAACAGCCATATGATGAGTGAACCGACTTCCTTCGGATCCCAGCCCCAGAAGGTGCCCCACGCCTTGTACGCCCATATGGCGCCGGCGAACAAAGCGCCCAGCGTAAAGAGCGGATATCCGATCGATACGGCCTTATAGTTTATATCGTCCAGGAGTTCGAGTGACGGGAACATTCTGATGTCTCTTGAGCGCCTCTGCATGGCCGATTTCAGCAGATACATGATGCTCACGGCGCAGGCGATTGCAAATGCCCCCTCGCCGAGCGCCGCAAGGGACACGTGAATCTTCAGCCAATTGCTCTGCAGCGCCGGCACCAGCTGCTGGTGCATTTCCTTCGGCAGGAGCGATGCCGATACGATCAGCACGAGGACGACGAACGATACGAATACCCCGATGATCATCTTCCTGAATCGCAGCAGGAGGAACGCGAACGAGAGCACCGCCATCCAGGACATGACGGTCGCGTATTCGAACATATTGGAGAACGGGGCGTGGCCCGAAAGCTTCCAGCGAAGAATGATACCGATCGTTTGCGGGATGAAACCCAGCAAGAGAAGCGCGGTGCCCAGCGTGCCGAGCAGGCGCTTCTTGAAGGCGAAGTAGAGCGTAAACAGGCCGAATGATAGCAGATAGCACCAGAAGCTGTACCAGAAGAATACGACATCTGAGGATTGCACGCTGGCTCCTTTCAATGATCCGCTGTTTCTTGCTTGAATTGCTCCTTGAATTTATGGCTGCTCCCCGCGATATGGATTTCATCTTCGCCTCCGGGCCGCCTGGTGAAGGCGACCCACACGAGCCGGTGGTTGAAATAGAAAACGAGAATGAGGCCGAGGGTCATGACGGCGAACCCGGTCCAGATGAAGGGAGTGCCGGGATTGACGGCAGCCTGGAGGCCCGTATAGTACAGGGGATCGAAGGAGACGAGCGAAATCCTGAATGGCGCCTCCTCGCTTGAATGAACGGAGGGAAATCGGGCAAATACCCACTGGTGGCCTGCGTTCTCCCCGTCCTTCAGAAATTGAACGAGAAACGCGGGGTTGCTGAGCTGCTCCGACTTGGAGATCACCCCTTCGGCCGCTATTTGAAAATCGGCCGCGAAATCGGCAAGTTCGATACTGTATCCGGTTTGCGGAATCGGCGATGCCGTGCCAAATGCGACGGTGATTGTATCCACGTCCGTTCGGCCGACCGTGGCCGCGGCGACGGTCGCGCTCTTCACTTTGCGGGGATGAACCCGGTATGAGCTCTGGTAGTAGCTGACCCCGCCGTAACGGAGGGGATGGTTGACTTCGACGCTGCGATCCATGACGAGGTTGCTGTCGGCGTCGAACACCTTGAGCACCGAGATGTAATCCTTGATCTGCCCGTTCGCGTTGTATTCGATCGTGAAATCGTCCACCTTGACCGAATGAGAGGCGAAGGGAGCACGTATGAACTCGCCGGGTTCTCCCCACAGAAGCACGGATTTGCCCCATATGCCGGCGATAAGTCCTCCCAAGAAGAGCGCGAGCAACCCCACGTGGCAGAACAGCGGACCGAGTCTCGATACGGCGTTTCTCTTAGCGAAGAGGAGAGTCCTCTCGGGCTCCATTCTTTCATATATCCGGTAAAAGCGGCGCTTGAGCAAGCGGGCGGTGAGCGGAAGCGCGATTTCGGCCGGAAGCTTCAGGCGGTGATAATTCTCTTGGCTGGAGAGTCTCGTTTCCTGCCTGAAATCGTCGTTCGCCCGGATGATCCTCATAATGATGGAAAACCGCTGTATGGAGCACAGCAGTAGACTTATGCAGAGCAGCGTAAGGAGGGAAATAAACCACCACGAATGGTAAGGAGCGAAGAGCTGGAAAAAGGAATACAGCTTGTATTTCAGAGGATGAGTATGCGTCCTGTAGTGTTCCTCCCAGCCGTAAAAATCGGCCGGGTGATAATTCTGGAATATGATTACGAGTATGGAGGCTGCGGCCAGGACGATGAGCACGATTATGGTCAGCCGCATGGACGTAAAGGCATCCATGAATTGCTGTATATTTGATTTATTGCTTTTTGGCATGCTCTAGATCCCTTACCTGATTCGGTATGTTTCGTATTTCGTATATTGAATAATAAATAGAACTTTCAGTAACCGCCGGTGTGTAATTTCGAAATAAGATATAACGAATCCGGAAAAATCACAAGTGCTATTTAGGCGGAACGGCTCGCATATGGCTGTCCCCATAATGGTAACTTGACAAATCGGGTGCTAAAATATATATATGGGAAAATAGAGGTCTCAATAAATCAGGGAGTAAACTGCAGGCGTTTCCAAGGAGGCTGGAGAATGAGAAAATTGCTCGCTCTGTTCGGCGTAACGCTGGCGTTGTGGCTATGTGCGACATCGGGCGCCCGTTCCGAACCGGAACAGTTTGCGTATGTCGGTCCCGAAAAGTGCAAGATGTGCCACAGCACGGCGAAGGCGGGAGAGCAGTATAGAATCTGGTCGGAAGGCCCGCATGCCAAGGCATACGCCGCGCTCGCATCGGAGAATGCCAAAAAGGTAGCAAAGGGCTTGGGCATAGAAGATCCTCAGAAGAGCGAAAAGTGCCTGAAGTGCCACGTGCCAACGGCGGCGGTCAAGGCAGAGCTGAAGAGCCCCAAATGGAATATTGCGGAAGGTATTACGTGCGAAGATTGCCACGGCCCCGGAAGCGCCTATCAGAAAATGACGGTCATGAAAGCAATTACGGCCGGAACGGAGAAAGGCGAAACATACGGACTCTTGACCTCAGGCGAGGCTGCCTGCAAAAAATGCCATAATGAGGAGAGCCCGACATTCGACAAGACGAAGCCGTTCAACTTCAAAGAGAGGTACGCAAAGATCGCTCATCCGAAGCCGAAGGCGGCTCAATAGAAGCATCGTGCGGCTTCCCGGAAGCCGTGTGTGCCGAAATCAGCGGACAGAACACCCTTCACCGCAGAGGCAGCGAATCAGCGAAACGCGATTCGTGCCCGGCGGTGAAGGGTTTTTTTTTTCTATGGATTCATCCGCTCGGCGTGCGAACGATTATGTTAACTAGGCGATAAACAAAAGCGCTGCCGCTCAACTCAGAATGGCCGCTATACTTGATTCCACAAAGGTATGCCGCAGATCATGCTCTATGTTCTGCGCAGTCCGTTTTTATCGGCAACCGCCCGCATAGCTCTTGATTTTTTCAACATTTCTTGCTACAAATAGAGTGTAAGGGCAAGAAAGGTGAAGTCGTCGGACGTTCACCGGGCTAAATTCACCGGATGGAATCTGTTTGCATCGGTATGCAAGGAGGTTCTATGAACCCCAAGTTCTTCAGCATCGAAGAAGCTGACAGGCTCATAGGATTTTTTGAACGAACCCTCGACCGCATCAAGAAGAACAAGCAGGTATTTCTCTGGCTCCATGAGGAAATCGCCATTCTGACCCTGATTGTCGAGTGCGGATCCTCGAAAAGCAACCCCGACACGAAGGTTCTCGAAGAGAAACGGAAGCAACACGATTTTCTTGCCGAGGAAATCAAGAAAGACATCTCCGCAATAACGGACAAGGGATGCATCCTTAGAGACGTGGACAGGGGAGTGATCGACTTTTATGCGATCATGGACGAGTCGGTCGTGTTCCTCTGCTGACAGAAGGGCGAAGACGCGGTGCTGTACTGGCATCCCATCCAGACCGGTTTCAAGGGCAGGCAGCCGCTCGTGCGATCGCCGTCTGCATGAGCTTCGGGCCGGAATAGCATAAAGCGCGCGCGTGCGCGCCGCGCCGGGATCAGCGAACGAGCTTGAATGCGACTTTCAGCTTGATCTGAAATTCGACGACTTTCCCGTCATCCACTCTGCCGCGCTGCTCGATAACCTCGAACCACGCCATGTCGTGAATCGTCTTCGATGCTTCCGTGATGGCGCTCGCTGCGGCGTCTTCGTAACTTTGTTTGCTCGTGCCGACCAGTTCGATCACTTTGTATGTCTGAGCCATAACCGTCTCCTTTCCCGCTACATAACGGTGTAGTTGGGACCGCCACCGCCTTCGGGAGGGGTCCACCGGATATTGTCGAGAGGACATTTGATATCGCACGTCTGGCAGTGGACGCAATTCGTGAAATTGATCTGAAGGCGGTATGAACCGTCGTCTTCGCTTCGAATCATTTCGTACACCTGCGCGGGGCAAAACCGGTTGCAGGGGTACTTGTACGAGCCGATGCATTTCTCGATGCATGCGGCCGGATCCACGATCTTGAGGTGGGGCGGCTGGTCCTCGTTGTGAAGAGTTCCCGAATTGTACACATGCGCCAGCTTGTCGAGAACATAGCTCCCGTCCGCAGGAATGGGAGAAGGTATTTCCGCATCGCGCCCATGGTATTCTCGAACGCTTTTCATAGCGGTATAGTCTTCGGATATGCCCGCATAGGAGAGAAGGTCCCTGCCGCCGGTCGCCTGCTGCACGCCGAGATGGAGGGCGCCCCGCGGGATTCCGAGAGAGAGCGCGCGGTGAAAGTGTCGGGATGCGCGAAGTGCGGATCCGACATAGCTCGAGCGAACGTTCTCTTCGTACGATGCAAGCGCCGATTCGGAATAATCCTGCGAAAGCAGGGCATGAAAAATCGTTTCCGCAGCGAGCATGCCTGATTTCATGGCGAGGTGGACGCCTTTAAGATGTTTCATATCGAGGAGGGAGGCGGCTTCTCCGATCAGGAGGGCGCCGTCCGTGAACAGCCGGGGCATGCTGAAATACCCGCCTGCGTTCAACACCTTGGCGCCGTAATGGGTGCTCTTGCCGCCGGAGAGAAGTTTCCGTATGAACGGATGGAGCTTGAACTCCTGCAGAAGACGGTGTGGATGGATGAGCGGGTCGTGATAATCGAGCGGAACTACAAGACCGACGCATATCAGGTTGTCGCCCATGTTGTACAGAAAGGTGCCGCCTACGCAATCGCGCCGCAGCGGATATCCGAGGGTGTGGATGACCCTGCCCTCGTCGACGCTTCCGGGCGGCATCTCGAATACTTCCTTCACTCCGGTTTCGAACACCGGGACCGGTTTGCCCCGGAGAAGATTCCTCTTCTTGATAAGCTGTTTGGAAAGATATCCGCGCGGCCCATCTCCAAAAACCGTAATCTTGGCGCGGAGGTCGATGCCGGGTTCGAAGTTGCTTTTCGGCTGTCCTGACGGATCGATCCCCTTGTCGCCCGTTCGAACGCCGGCGATGCGGGGACCGTCCTCGAGAATTTCGACGCCCGCAAAGCCGGGGAAAATATTGACGCCGGCGCCTTCGGCGAGCCCGGCCAGCCAGCGGTTGAATTTCGCAAGCGAGATGATCAGCTTTCCGTGGTTGGACATTGATGGAGGCAGGTAGGGGAGTTTATAGGAAGAGCGAGCCGTCAGGTAATAGACCGCATCGCTCGTCACCGTTTTTTCGATCGGGCAAGCCTTCGATTCGTAATCCGGAACAAGCTCACGAAGCGCCGCGGGATCCATGACGGCGCCCGAAAATCCATGCGCGCCGACCTCGCCTGCCTTGTCGATGAGCGCAATCATCGGATCGAGAGGCGTACGGCCCTGTTCTGGCGCCGCGGCGTTGTGCCGGGCCAGAAGCCGGGCGAGATGATAAGCGCCGGACAGAGACGCCGGGCCGCCGCCGACGAACAGAACATCGACTTCAAGTACCTCTTTTTCTGCAGTCATATTCTCTCCCGTATGTAAGCGAATTAAAACACGTATCCGGAATTATAGATAATGCGGGAGCCGAGGTCAAAGAATTACGTGGAGCAACAGCCGACGAATCGATGCGCCTCCGCAGGAAGCGCTTGACTTCGCATGGAGAAGCGGCTACCCTGAATTGCCGTCGCCGGGGCGTTTGAAGCGGAATGCCGGCGGAACAGGTAAACGCTATGACGAAAATAATATCCCCCCCGTTTGCAACCAAGAAGTCCCTGTGGGAACGCGTGTACGTATTGGAGATTCTGAGGGGACTTTTCATAACCATCGGTCATCTTCTTTCGAACATGGGAGGACTCGGGAAGGGCCGCGTCGGGATGACCTGGCAATATCCGGAGACGCCGAAGCCTATTGACAATATGTGGAAGGGAGAGCACCGGCTCATGCTCCGGGAGGACGGCCGCCCGCGATGCGTAGCGTGCCAGTGTTGTGCGACCGCCTGCCCGGCGGTATGCATAGAAATCGTAGGCGCGGATTACGGCGTTGCGGGCGTCGAGAAGTATCCCGCCGTGTTCAATATCGACATCCTTCAGTGCGTGTTTTGCGGCATGTGCGTCGAAGCCTGCCCGTGCGACGCAATACGCATGGATTCGCAGAAGTTCGTAGGGGCCGTCTACGAAGGTCCGAGCCGGATCCTCGACATCGACTACCTGCTCAACAACCACCCTGAACACAAGTCCAAGGTCAGCGAGCGGATCTACTGATCCCGAGGGAAGATTTTCCCGGGATTGAGTATTCCATGCGGATCGAAGGCTTCCTTGATTCGTTTCATAAGGCTGATTTCCGAATCGGAAAGCGCGAGCGGCAGGTACTTCTTCTGGGAGAACCCGATCCCGTGCTCTCCGGAAATCGTTCCGCCCAGTGAAACGGTCAGACGGAAAATCTCTTCGATCGCCGGATCGAGGCGTGAGTTCCACTGTTCGTCGGTCATGTCCATCTTAAGAATATTCACATGCAGATTGCCGTCGCCCGCGTGGCCGTAGCATATGGTTGTGATGCCGTACCTGTTTGCGATTTCCTTGACCCCGCATAGGAGCGGGACGATGTTGTTGCGGGGCACCACGGTATCCTCTTCTTTATAGACGGAGAGCGATTTGACGGCTTCGCCGATTGCCCTGCGCATGTCCCAGAGCTCCTGCTGTTTCTGCGCCGAATCGGCAAGCAATACGTCAGACGCGCCGGCAGCCATGGCGGAGCCGCCGGCGCATCGCTGTACGGCAGGCTCCTGCCGAGGTGCGCCTCGGTGGCTTTGACGGCGGCCTGTTCGATCAGTTCGAGGGCCGAGCGAATCACTCCGGCGTTCATGATTGCGGGAATCGCCGCCGCCGCCGATTCGAGGTCGGGAAAGGGGATGAGCAGCGTGAGGCGATGGCGGGGAAGCGGTAGCAATCTGAGAATGATTTTGGTGATCACGGCGAGCGTGCCCTCGGAGCCGATGAGCAGCTGCGTTAGGTTGAATCCCGTGGCGTTCTTGAGAAGCTTGCCCCCATGGTTCACGACGGAGCCGTCGGAGAGCACCGCCTGCAGACCCAGCACGTAATCCTTTGTAACTCCATACTTGACGGCTCGCGGGCCGCCGGAGCACTCGGCGAGATTGCCGCCGATGAAACAGCTCCCGCGGCTGGCGGGATCCGGAGGGTAAAAGAGTCCAACGGCTTCCGCCTTCTCCTGTAGTTCCTGCGTGATGACACCCGGTTCGACGACGGCCATCAGGTTGCGCGAATCGATTTCGAGTATCCTGTTGAGCTTCTCGACGGAGAGCACGATGCCGCCGTGCACGGGCAGCGCTCCGCCGGAGAGTCCGGTGCCGGCGCCGCGCGGCGTGACCGGTATTCTATATTCGTACGCTATGCGCATCACGGCTGCCGCCATCGCGGTGGTTTCAGGCATAACCACCGCTTCAGGCGGAAAGCGGAGATCTTCGGTTTCGTCGGATGCACACCGTTCGATCGTTTCCTCATCGGTATGCACGCACGATTCGCCGACGGCGCTTTTCAGGAGCGCTATGATCGCGGGAGTCACGGTGATTGCAGGCGGATGGATTTTCATGAAACATGCCTCTTGCTCGAAAATCTGTTCGCGAGAAATAGAGATAACGCTCCAAAACTAATTGATATGCCCTGAAATGAAAAATGAAAAAATGGGAGCGGAATTGACTTTCGGTTCAGTTTCGGCTATACTAGGAATGGGAGAAAAGCATGGAGTATCAAAGGATACGCGAGATAATTCACGTAAACACGGATGACTTTTATGCTTCCGTGATCAGGATTAAGGACCCCTCGTTGCGGCGCCGTCCGGTTGTTGTGGGATACCTCTCCGGCAGGGGAGCGGTGGTGGCTGCGTCGTACGAGGCCCGGGAGACCGGTGTTCGTCCCGGCGTGACTACGTCGCAGGCTCGGCGCCTTTGCCCGGAAGCGGCGTTTGTTCAGGCGGACTGGAACCTCTTCCGGCGGGCCTCGGGAGCGCTGTTTTCGGTAGTCGACCGCTACAGCCCTCTCGTTGAACCTGCAGGGCTGGATGAAGGATTCCTGGATTACACCGGGTGTGCGGCGCTTTTCGGGGCGGCGCGCGACACGGCATGGAGCCTCCAGAGGGAAATAGCAAAACGTTTTTCATTGAGCATATCGCTCGGCCTGGGCGCGAACAAGCTGGTGAGCCGGATTGCTTCCAGGGCCGCCAAACGAGGCGGTCTCGTCGACGTGCCGCCGGGCACGGAGCGGCAATTCCTTGCCGGGTTCCCCGTCGGCTGGCTCCCCGGCGTCGGCGAGGCGTGGTCGGCTACGTTTGCAGCGCTCGGTGTGGCAACCATCGGGACGCTTGCCGACATACCGGATCCGCTCGTGGCGCACGTATTCGGTTCGCGCGGACGGGTTCTGGCGGTGCGGGCTCGGGGGATAGACAACCGGCCCGTTGTGCCGGGAAACGGCCGGCAGGCGCTCGAACGCGTCGAAGCGCACGTCACGTTCGAAGACGACGTCATATGCGCCGATTATCTCGACGCCCAGCTCTACGCGCTTGCGGAACAATTAGGCAGGAAACTCCGCCGCCTGGCCGGAGGCGCCCGGAGAATCGATTTGAGGCTGACCTATACGGACGGGTATTGTGCGGCGCACGCGGCCTCTATGCCGCAGCCAACGGCTCTGGACAGGGACATCTACCGGGAGGCTCGCGTGCTCTTGAAGCGGGCGTTCAACAGGCGGGTCAAGGTGCGGGCGCTGAGTCTGGCCGTTCCGTCGGCCGCTCCGTTCGTCGAGCAGGGGGATCTGTTTTTACCCGAGCGGCGAAAGCTTGCCGGACTCTACCAGGCTTGCGATGCGATCAGGGACAAACACGGCGAGGGTAGAATACTCCAGTTCGGGAAAACGTTTCGCTATTCTTCCCAGCGGTAACGAATACGCCACTTCGGATCCCTCGTCCATGAGGAGCCGCCCAGGATCGCGCCCATTGCGGCCATGGCTCCCGCGATGTACCACGCGTTTGTATCATTCCAGACCCCTGCCGTCGAGCCCAGCGCGCCTATGAGCATTCCCATGCTGAGCCCGATATCGGCTCCCTGCACTACGCAATCCATGTACGAGAGTTCAATGCGTTCGAGCCCGTAAAAACGCAGGGGGGAGACCTCCATGGAAAGACTCGATAAAAGTCGGGTTGCGGCTCCCGGCGCATGTGGATTGGATACGCCGATGATCCCACGCGGCGAGCGGACCGCGTGGCTGTCGGGAAGAACAAGGCCGGCCAGCATTCTGTTCCGGAATTGCAGATCGAGGCGCGACGAGAACGGCGGAGATTGAGATCGCGCGTCCGGCGCGAAAGCACAGAGCATCAGGGCAAGCAAGATTGCATACCGCATCGTAGAGATTCGCGACGGCGGCTGCCTGCGGTCTATTCGCTGTACAACGATTTTATGGCTCCCCACGTTTCGTGTTCCGTCGGCACGGAAGGCGAGCAACAGATTCCTTCCGCATAAAAGAGCAAATCGCCCGGCCAGGTCGGGTACTGGTCAACCAGATCGTACGGGCCCGATCCGTAATTGTTCCAATTCGTACACAGGTGGGGCGAGGCGTCCATCACGAGATCCGGCACATCGCCGCCGCATGATGCGCTTTCAATAGAGAGTTTGATCAAATACTCGCGATCGATCGCGAGGCATGGGCAATACAGAGGAATGGAGATATCGTGCAATCCCGCCGCGGGAAGGGTGACGAGCGTGGGTGTGCTTGTACACCACTCGATCCCCGGCTCCGGACATCCGGGATCGTTTGGGTAGCTTGCTTCCCCGATGCCGACGGACATGGTGATCGTACAAGCTGCGCCGGACTGAAGAACTACGTGAATGGTGGTCACCCCGAAGCCGACTTCACACGAGCTGCAGGTGGAGAGGGGAAGAAATACGAGCTGATACTCTTCCGGCGGAAGCATAAATGCGCCGACCGCAAATGTAGCCGGGTTCAGGTTGCCGAATTGGCATTCAGTCGGCGGCGTGCGCCAGCCGTATGTAATGAGCGACGGCGTTCCGACCACCGGTGTGACAACCGGCAGTCGTTCGGCGCGGATAGGAGAAACCGCAAAGGCGAACATACAAGCAATCAGAATCACGGATGTTAGCAAGTGTTTCATTTCGTTCTCCCATGTTCGAGGGCAACGCCGGCGAGCACCCAAGCCTTGCCGGGAGGATCGCCAACGAATATTCCGTCTCGCGAGCCGATCGCTTTCTCCGAGCTCGCGCCGATTGTTTCGGGATGGCAAACGCGCCCACATCCTCTTCGAGGGAAGATGATAGCACACTTCAATTATTATGTCAATTAATTAGTTATTAATTAGCGACTTGCATCGATTCCTTAATACTGCGCAGCCGGAGGTTCTCGGCACAGTTAAGGGTCTGTTACGAAATAACTGACTGATTTATCTTACCTCGGTGGAGCGGGGATGAATCGTATAGTTCCAGTCTCCGTGAAAGTGGTGGCGCTCCAAGTTGAGGCTGGCCATCTGTTCGTCGGTCACGATCACACCGCTGGGGTAGCGGCCTTGATCAATCTCCGATCGTACCCTCAGGCCCGACGTTCACATAGTTCGCCGCACCCTCGGCGCCTTCGAACTGCTTCACAAGCTGGCCGGCTGTATTGTAGATGGCCAGCTTACAGTTCGCCGCTTCGGGAAGGGCGATGGTTATGGTCGTGGTTGGGTTGAACGGGTTCGGATAGTTCTGCGCGAGCCCGTACGTTTCGGGAACCGCCGGCATTCCAGCGTCCGATTGCTGAACGCCTGGGCCGTCGGTGCCCTTGCCGCTCTTGCTGGACAGCAAGGAGACGACAGGGCAGGACACGACGAATGCGCATTTATCGAAGGCCCTGTTGATTGCATCAACAGCCATCGTGATCTCCGCGTAGTTCGTGCACTAGAGGTTTGCAATGTTGGCCTACGGAGTGCCGAGAGCCAGGTTGGCCAGCATCAACAGCCCCTCCACTGTCCTGTCGTACCCGAGGTCGTCGAGCGCCGTCAGGACGGATGACAGGATCGAGAAGTGCTGGATCGAAGCCAATGGATTCACGACATCATCCTCGGTGCCAAAAAGTCCATCTATGCCAGCTAGCGCAGCCTGCGTGCAGAACGTCTCCGCGAGTTCGAAACCCGGCAGGTCGGTATCGTACCGCACGTTGAGCGATAGTGTTACCGTCTGTGCGAGCAGCGAATTGACCCATCTGCCCTGGCTGTTCAACGGCAGCTGGTTGACGGAGAAGTTTACGCACCACACCGGATCGAGACTGTCGTTCCCGATGTTCGGCAGGCTTGTAGGCGTGCCGCCGGCGGGCAGGCGCCCGAGGAGGCAGTGGGCGGCTGCGTACGGAATCGTCAGGCTCCTGCCGTTGATTCCGACGACGAGCGATCCGAACGGTGCGCTCAGCAGCCTCTTGATCATCGCGTACGTCGTCTCGCCGTTAAACTTGCCGCCGTAATTGCCGTACCAGCCCTGAGTGAACGAGCAGAACTCGTCGGGGCATTCGACGGTGATCACCTGATCGCACTCCACCGACTCGTTGCCGCACTCATCGACCGCTTTCCACGTTCTGGTCGTCGTGTACGACCCGGGAGTCGTTCCCGGAAGCGTGATCGTGGAGACGATGATTATTTCGGGATCCGGATCGCAGTTATCTTCTGCGGTAGGCTCGCCGAACTCCGGCGTCGCCGCGCAATCGATCTTCATGTCGTCGGGACACGTGATCGTCGGATCTGTGTCGTCGTTGACGTAGATTGTTTGCGCGCAGATTGCATCGTTGCCGCACGCATCAACCGCCGTCCAGGTCCTCGTGATCGTGTTGTCGCACGAAGATCCCGGGTTGCTCTGTTTCTCGACGAAGGTTACCGCCAACGAGCCGTCGCAGTTGTCCGTCGCCGTCACCACTGCCGGTGCAGGGACATCCTTGTAGCACTGGTAGTTATTGTCATCCGGGCATCCTGAAAGCACCGGATCGGTCGTGTCGTGGACGGTGATCTTCTGCGAGCAGGAAACCTGATTGCCGCACGCATCGCTCGCCGTCCAGGTCCTCGTGATGAGCTTGGGACACGTCTTGCCGTCGTCGACTTCGACGAATACCGGCTTGATGCTGCCGTCGCAGTTGTCCGTGGCGGTTACGTTCGCGGGCGCGGGCACATTGCCCATGCA
>JACQXT010000116.1 GCA_016208665.1 Chitinivibrionia bacterium
ACGATGCGGCGTATTGTTCGTATTTTTCGGCAATCTCCTTGACTCCTTCGGCAAGCCCTATCAGATCGGCGACGGTGCCGTTTCCGGCACCTGCCTGGAGAGCCGTGCCGATCGCCAGGCTCTTCGTATCTTCGCCCAGATCCTGCAGCGATTCCGAGAACCGCAGCATGTTCGAGACGCCGCCCGCGAGCTGTTCCGCCATCGCGGCGGCTTCGCCGGCGCGCTGCGGGCTCTCATCCTGTTCGATCGCCTCCCTGAGCGCATTGATCTGGACTTCTATATTCTCCGCTTCCCTGCCGGCAAGGGCCAATTCGCCCGATATCCCCTCGAGCCGGGCTCGCATGAAGGCCCCGGCCTCCTGCAATTCCCGATGCAGCCCTGCCATTCGTTCCCGCTCTTCGCCGCAGCACCTGGTCTTGCCTGCGAACGGGATGCGCGAAATCGCTTCGGAGACCGCGTTCAAGTGCGGATGTGCAAGGATGGGATTCCAATCGCTCCGCCCCTCCGAGGCGATTCGCTCCCGTATCGCCTCGACGAGCCGTGTGCATTCCTCCGCGATCCGGCGCTCTTGACCTCCGCCGTTCGTTCTTTCCTCTAGTTCTCTCATCTTCTGCTCGACGGCCTTATCCCGCTCCGAGATCTTCGATCTCATATCCGCCAGGAGATTCTTCAGTTCCGGATATGCATCCAGCTTCTTCAGTGCAGCCTCGTTGTCGAGGTCCGCAACACCTTTGAGCGATGCGATGAGATTCCTGTAATCGCGCCCCGAGTCCAGATATGCTTTGTATTTCCTCACCGCCGAGGTGACGGCGAAATACGCCGCCAGACAGAGAACGATGAGAAGGGCCAGCTGCGGCCCGATCTGTTCGATGAATCGATCCCTGTGAAACGCCCATGAGCCCTGTTCAACGCTCAACCAGGACCAGGACAACCTGAATGTCCGCATTATCATAATATTCACGCCGATGCTCGTGAGGACGAGCAGCAGCGAGACCAGAAATCCGATCTTCCAGGGCGAAGTCAATGCAGGATTTTTCCGCTTCTTCACGTCGATTCTCCTTGGTATCGAAGACGAAAGCTCTAACGCTATGAATTGTCATGGATTCAGCGAATGCTAAGCCGTTTTCGCAAGGACTATGCCAGCACCGGTTGCGTTTCCGCCGGCGGAGCCAGCAGATAACAGCTTGAATATCAAGGAGTAGCAGGGAGACATGCCGAGACGCAGAAGGGACGCATACGTGCAGATTGCACGCATGCCGCTGAAGAAGAGTTGCTAATTATCAATCATAGAGGTGTGCTATCGAGCATGCGTTTTCGAAAGAAGCGCCCCGTACAACGACGTCTTGCGATCTTCGAAAATATCATTATTGGGAGTGATCGTCTTGTCGTTCGCCTCGTTCGGATCGATCTCGACAATCTTGAGAGATATGCTGCGCTCGCTGGCGCTGGCCAACACGTCGCCTTTGGGGTTTACAACTTGGCTCTTTCCGGTGAAGGTCAGGGAAACATTCCCGCGTTTCTCGGCGCCGATTCTGTTAGCCGTTATCGTAAACACCCTGTTCTCGATGGAGCGCGTCCGCATCGCATCTTGCCCGTACGGCAGCACCAGATTGGCGGGATGACAAATGATCTGAGCGCCCTTCAGGGCGAGGATCCGCGTGATTTCGGGGAATATCCAATCGAAGCAAATGATGATGCCGATTTTGCATCCGTCCACGGTATGGACGGCGAACGCATTGCTCCCCGGCTGAAAAAACAATTTCTCGCGATCGAAGAGATGGGTCTTCTGATAGCTGAAGACCTTTCCCTTTGACGTCACCAATACAGCGCTGTTGTAGATTTTCTTGTTCTGCTTCTCCGCCATACCGAAGATGAGGTTGAGCTTTCTCTTGCGGGCGATCTTCTTCATCTCGGCGACCGTGTATCCCGTCGCCACCGGTTCGGCAAGCGCGCTGAGTTCGTCCACAGTGCGGAAGAGGTATCCGGTATTGAAAAGCTCGGGCAGGACAATCGTGGCATCGCTCACATTTTTCAGTATCGATGCTGCTTCCTTGACATTCTCCTTGACGTCGCCAAACTTCGGCCTGAGCTGCAAAAAACCGACTTTCACTGTTCACCCCCTGGAAGGGCTTCCCCGGGGCGACCCAGGGCGAGCCAACCTGGACAGCGCAGAGTCAGATCGTAACAGGATGTAAAATAACATTTTGCGCTATAAGGCACGGATTGACTTCCATCATTATAGCGTATTCATCCGAAATATTAAAATAAGTTTCATACTCCTTTTGGAATTTCTTTATGAATTCCGCCGGCAGGTCTCTGACGGACCGGGGGAGTGTCGGACGTGGCATAAGGATTGCTTTTATTATGAGTTAGGAAGGCGCATCGCCGGCCGCCCGTGTCCGGTGAGGGCGAGGGTGGTTTCCTCACCCGCGCCCGCTTCGCGAAGCTTCCCGCCTCCGGCGGGTGATCTTCGCTCGCTCCGCGCGAATGGTTCGTCAACCACCCTCGCCCTTGCCGGGCAGAGGAGCAACGCCCCATCGGGCTTGGGGGGAGATACAATGGAATCCGGAAACCACATCAGCATCCTCTCCGACAATAGGCGGGAGATCGAGCCGACGTTCTTCTTCATGATGAATTGCCTCATCTATAGCCGTATCGAGACGGATTTTGGTTCGAATCGCGACTTCTACGACGAAGACGTGAACATGTATCTCGGATACCTGCTCACGTCCTTCATGAAACCCGAATATCACCGCATGGCCCGGAAATACCTGTCGAAATACGACTCGGACCTCTTCGAGCGGGTCAGAAACTCATCCGACGTTCGTCTGAAATACACGATCTACAAGACGAATGCCGATTTTCTCTTGATATCCATCGGTATTTTCAAGGAATCGCTTCTGGGAGGGCCGGGATCGATTCCGCTCTATCGCAATTCGGAAGAGGCGCACATGGGGAGGGGCAAAACCTACTATCAGTTTGCGTATTCCTACAGCCAATCGATGTTCCGGAAGCCGGCCGCCATCAGCGACGTGCTCGAGAAGCTCTCCCGCGGGTTCGAGCAGTACGTCGAAGTGCTGAGCCACATGCGGGGCGAGTACTTCAACATCCTCGACAGGCTGAGCGACGGCGAAGTGTACCACATGGAGCGCTCGATCGACGCGTTCACTCAGAATGAAGAACTCAAGCGGCTTCAGGACCAGTTTCTCGATCTGTATTCGGAATACTTGAAATCAGGCGATCCGCGCTCAAAGGCGAAGCTCAAGGAATTAGTGAGGACCATCCGCGGCCTCGACGAATCGTTTCATTTTTCAATCGAAGATTGAGCCTTGGCGGGCCGCGCGGGTCCTGTCGGCCATCCGTCCGCGCGTGCTCGCTGGCGCTGCGCCGGCGCGGACGCCTGTGGCCGCCACCCGCGCACACCGGCTCAGAATTTCTGGATAAAATTGAAGATCCGCTGGAACACTTCGTCTTTGGACTCGCCCCTCGTGAGCGAGTGCGAGCCGTGAGGCAGGAGGACGACTTCGCTCTGCGGATTCGTCGCGCAGGAGCGCAGCCACTTCAGTCCCTTGGTCGAAAGGTACGCATCGTCCATGGCCTGAAGCACGAGCACCGGATGCTCGATCTGCTTTGGATTGTTTCTCACGCTTTCCATGGCCTGCAGGATCTCGCCGTGCCATCCCGCAAGCCGGAAGAAAAGCGACGGCAGCGCCTTTCTGCCGATCGCATAGAACCGTTCCTTGGGCTTAATGCGCTCGTAGAGGGCCGGCGAGAGCAGCACCAGCGTTCGCATCTTGTGCATGGACGATAGCAAGATGGAAATGGTCGCCCCGAGGCTGAGCCCGATGACGTGGACGTTGCTCGAATAGTCTTGGGCCACCTTGAGGAGAGTTTCGGCGTCGGTCACCCAGGCTTCCCACGACACCATGCGCTCTTTCATATCGACCCGGGAAAACCTCGGGCAGTACACGGTGTACCCGCGGGTATAGAGGTACCCCCCAGTTCCCTCATTTCGGCCGGCGTGCCCTGGGCGCCGTGGAAGAGCAGGCATATCGAGGCGGGGCCTTCCTGAAGGAACAGAAACGTCCGGTCATCCCGGGGAACGTGGAAGCTCCGGTCATATTCGTATCGCTGGAGAAAGTGCGTCCGCAGCAGCTCTTTTCGCAGCCGGAAACTCTTCGGTTTTCTCTCCAGGAGTTTCCTGATCTCCCAGATCGTTCGATTGATTTGCCCATACCACATAGAACATCCTCTTCGCCGATCCGTTGCTCCGTTCGGTGCGCGACGCCCTGCCGGGGCGGCACGCGCATGCGCCTGAGGAACGGCATTCGGCATGTTTCAAGGCCGGCAATCAGCTGAGACGATAGTTGGGAGCTTCCTTGGTGACCGTAACATCGTGAGGGTGGCTCTCTTTCAAGCCTGCAATAGTAATCTGAATGAATCTGCTCTTCTTTTTCAGTTCAGCTATGTTCCGTGCACCGCAGTACCCCATCCCCGACCTCACTCCTCCGATGAGTTGAAACACCGAATCGGACAGCTTGCCCTTGTACGCGACCCTGCCTTCTATTCCTTCCGCCACCAGCTTGGCTTCCTCGACGCCTTCCTGCATATACCGGTCGCCGCTGCCCGCCTTCATCGCCTCGATCGAACCCATCCCGCGATAGATCTTGAAGCTCCTGCCCTCGTAAAGCACGATCTCGCCGGGACTCTCGGTCGTTCCGGCGAACAGGCTTCCGATCATGACCGAATCGGCTCCCGCCGCGATCGCTTTGACTATGTCTCCGCTGTACTTAATGCCTCCATCCGCGATCACCGGAACGCCCGCTTTCGCGGCTACGTTCGCGCAATCCAGGATGGCGGTAACCTGGGGAACTCCCACTCCCGCGATTATGCGGGTGGTGCAGATCGCACCCGGACCGACTCCCACTTTTATGCCGTCGGCCCCGTTCTTTATCAGCTCCGCCGCCGCCTTTGCCGTCGCAATATTGCCCGCTATCACCTGGAGCTTCCCGTGGCGCGTCTTGACCTTGACCAGCATGTCGATCACGTTTTTCGAGTGCCCGTGGGCGGTATCGATGATGACGACGTCCACGTTGCCGTCCACCAGGAGATCGACGCGCTTCATGCTTTCCTTCCCCACGCCGACCGCCGCGCCTGCGCGGAGCCGCCCTTCGGAATCCTTGCATGCGTTGGGGAAGTCCAACCCCTTCTTGATGTCCTTGAATGTAATGAGGCCCCTGAGCCGCATATCGGCGTCGACGACCGGGAGTTTCTCTATTCTATGCTCATGGAAAAGCCGCTGAGCCTCTTCCATCTTGATGCCCTCCCTGGCCGTGATGAGCCCTTCCGACGTCATGACATCCTTCACGAGCATGGTATCCGCCTCGACGAACCGCAGGTCCCTGCTCGTAAGCATCCCGACAAGCACCCCATTCTGCGTAATCGGCACACCGGAGATCTTGTACTGCTTCATGACCGCCTTGGCGTCTTTGACGATCGTCTCGGGCTTCAAGGTGATGGGATTCGCGACGATGACGCCTTCGCTTCGCTTCACCATGTCGACCTGGCCGGCTTGCGCCTCCGGGCTCATGTTCTTATGGATGATTCCGATGCCGCCCTCGCGCGCCAGAGCAATCGCGAGTTCGGCCTCCGTCACCGTATCCATGGCTGCCGAAACGACGGGAATCTTGAGCTCTATTTCTTTCGTCAGACGGGTTCTGATGTCGATTTCGGACGGGAGGACAGAGGACTTCGCAGGCACCAGCAGTACGTCGTCAAAGGTAATACCGGTTCCGATTATCTTGGCATCCATCACGCGGCTACTTCCCCATGTAATATAAAGTGATTAATGAAATTACAATGAAGCCAGGCAGGCTTCACCCACTCGCCCGATATGGCTTTTCATTAATTGTGCTCCATAATCTAGCACCCGAAGGGGAATAATTCAAGGTTAGTTATTTGCTTTCCCCGAGCTGGCCGCCCGAAGGGTGGCCTTCCCCCACCAATTCACTCGCCCCGACTGACACCTTACTTATTGCAATATAATAAGTTACATCAATCCGCACCAAACCCGATGCGGCAGCGCCCCTATATCTCCTTCGCGAATATCGCTATAACGCAGTTATTCAAGTCATAATTTGGGAACTTTCGGAGCCGTGCGCTTGTTGTGGACTCGAATCCAAACGGCACGATCACAAGTATCTAAAGATTTCACTCGGGAGGAGACAATGAAAAAAGTGCAAAAATCGTCGATGTTCCTGTTGGCAACGCTGCTGTTCGGCGTGGTTCTCCTGCCTATAACCGCAAGCGCCGACCGGTGCCTCGTGGTGTACCCCGAAGCCCTCTCCATATATCACTACGACGTGAACGAGTATTACACAGTGACCTATGGAGATCCCCTTTACGATGCGATGTACGATCGCGGGGGAGAAGTACTCATCGACTCCAACAGCAATGAAATCGCATGGGACATCTACCAGGCCCCCAATCTTGCAGGTTTCGAACCTTCGATGAACGGCCAGGAGGGGTACTTCACCATCGGCAATCAGTTCAACCTCATCGTGGACGGATTTTACCGCCAGCCGACGACATACGAGAACATTATTCTGGTGTTCGAATCCGATCCGAACTGGTGCTCTCCCGTCATGTCGGTCAACGGAGTTCCGGTAGCGGGTAACACCTATGCAATCGGCGATCTGACGGTCTCGACGCCGACTCCCTATGGAAACAACTACTCCGATATCATGGCGCTTGATTTCTCCTGGGCCGGCTGCTACGGCGTGAGAATCTGGGCGTATGCGGATGAAAACTACAACGGCGTCCTGGA
>JACQXT010000034.1:0-1701 GCA_016208665.1 Chitinivibrionia bacterium
CTCGATCGGATCCTCGATCGTCGTGATATTGACTTCGGGAGAGGAGAGGTATCGCAAAGCGGAATACAAGGTCGTCGTCTTGCCGCTTCCCGTCGGCCCGGTGACGAGAATGATTCCATACGGCTTGCCGATGAGCCGCTTGAAGACGGCCAGCTGCTCGGGGAAGAAGCCCAGCGCGGATAGATCCTGCAGGAGGATGGCCGGGTCGAAAATCCGTATGACGATCTTCTCCCCGAAAGCCGAGGGCACGGTCGATACCCTGAGCTCGATCTCGGTGCCGCGGTGGTTCGTCTTGATCCTCCCGTCCTGAGGCCGCCGTTTCTCCGCGATGTCGAGGGAACTCATGATCTTGATGCGCGACGAGAACGAGGGATACACTTTCTTCGGAATAGTGTGGGTCGTCTGAAGCTTCCCGTCGATCCGCAGGCGGACGACCGCCCGGTCCCGCTTGGGTTCGATGTGGATGTCGCTCGCCATCTGTTCGTAGGCGTACTGCAGGAGCAGGTCGACGGCGTTGATGATGTGCCTGTCCGAAGCGTCGAGCTCGCTGTCGCTGAGGGTCACGAGTTGTTCGAGATTGCCGAGGTCGTACGTGATCGCCCTGGCTTTCTCCGCCTTCATCAGGCTGTGCTCGAAGGCGAATATCTCGTTGATCGTCTTGAGAATCTCCTGCCGCAGCCCCAGCACCGGCTCGACGGACAGCCCGGTCGCGTCTTCCATGCTCCGGACGGTTTCCCGGTCGAACGGATTCACCATAGCGACCGCCAATGTTCCCCCGTCGGGCCTGACGGGGACGAGGAGGTTTTTCCTCGCGAAGGGTTTGGAGACGATGTTGCACACGGATTTCGCGTCGAGCTTCAGGGGATCGATTCTGATGAAGGGTATGCGGACCGCTTTGGCGTACCACTCGCACAATTCCGGTTCGCCGATCGTTTTGTCCTTCGCCCGGGTCGATGGGAAACGATGAACGGCGACGATCTCGAGAGGAGACACGTACGGCTGATCGGACTCCTTCGATTTGAGGTGACTGTTGAGAGCGTCCCTGATCGATGATTCGCTCTCCAGCACGGCGGATGCCTGCGCATCGGTCAGCATGCCGGCCCCCTGCAGGCGCTCAACGACCGCCTCGAGCGTGAATCCGCGTGCGGCGCTCATGATATGGTCGGTGTCTCGTTTCATGGAACGACTCAATCTCTACCAGAAGACCCCGGCGTTGACAATGGTTTTATCGCCCGCCCGGCGCATCGAGCGCCTGAAGACCGCATTCCAGGCGGAAGAACGCGTGTTTTCATGAAATCAAAGTATTGCCATCGCACGGCGCGATATGGTATAATAAGACACAACGAGGAATGGCCGGCAACAATGCAACGCACCCGAGGAGAGTGAAGGCCATGAGAGCAGTAATTCTGGCATGCGGATTCATAGCTCTGTTGGCGACAACGAGTTATGCCTTTAATGCCAAGGAAAAGAAGTCGCGATTATACCTTCCGGAAGTAAGAGCGGCAACCGCAGTCAAAGGCGATGAGGTATATCAGTACCAACCGTACGCACGGGGTAAAAAGGGCAGAAAATACATCAGACACTTTTCCCTGAGGGCGAACCTCGTGGGAGACAAGCTGATGGTGCTCGAGACATATGGATATACACCTCATCGCCTTCGTATACATTCGTTGGGCCGGGTGACGGAGCGGTGGCGCTACC
>JACQXT010000034.1:1775-3437 GCA_016208665.1 Chitinivibrionia bacterium
GCACTCCTATCGAGCGACACATTTCAGCCGGAAAGCGGCCATATCGATTGATACGTCGGTTGAGATAGCATCCTTCCGCGAGTGAACGAGCCGATGCTTGAACGGCGGAAGCAATTTCTGAGGAATGGGAACAGGGCTCTCTTGTGAGAGCCCTTCCTTTTGTATATACTCGCAGTTCCATGCCGATGGCCCCGCGGGGGCCGAAGGAGATCGAATGGGAAAGATACGAAAGGTTTCAAACGCGAGCGCCATCGGGCCGGGCGACGTCCGGAGCACGCTCGGCAAGCACTTGCAGGTCGGCGGATTCCCGATCGTCGTCGACCTCGAACGAAGCGCCGGATGCAGGCTCGCGGACGCGCTGAGCGGAAAATCGTATCTTGATTTCTTCATGTTTTACGCGACCATGCCGCTCGGATTCAACCATCCGCGCCTCTGCGACGGAGAGTTTCTCTCGGCGGCGGAGGCGGCCGCGGTCAATAATCCGTCCAACACCGATTACTACACCGTGGCGATGGCCGAGTTCGTGGATACGATGGACCGCGTCGCCATCCCGCGGGAACTCCCCAATGTATTCCTCATCGGCGGAGGCGCGCTCGCGGTGGAAAACGCCCTCAAGACCGCGTTCGACTGGAAGATCCGCAAGAATTTTCTCAAGGGTGCGGCGAAGGAGATCGGCACCCAGGTCATCCATTTCCGGGAGGCGTTCCACGGGAGGAGCGGATACACGCTTTCCCTGACGAACACGAATCCTGCAAAGACCGCGTACTTCCCGAAATTTTCCTGGCCCCGGATTCCGAATCCCAAGATCATATTCCCGCTCGAAGAGCATATCGCCGAGGCGGCGGCCGCGGAGGAACAGGCGCTCGGCCTCATACGGGATGCGATCGCCGAACACGGCAACGATATCGCCGCCCTCATCATCGAGCCCATCCAGGGCGAGGGAGGAGACAACCACTTCCGCCCCGAATTCATGCAGGCGCTCAGAGCCGTCACCGAGGAGAACGACATCCTCTTCATTCTGGACGAGGTTCAGACAGGCGCCGGGATGACGGGCGCATTCTGGGCCTACGAACATACCGGCATGACTCCCGACATCATCGCGTTCGGGAAGAAGCTTCAGGTGTGCGGGATCATGGCCTCCAACCGGATCAACGAAGTCGAGAGCGTGTTCAAGGTTTCGAGCCGTATCAATTCCACCTGGGGAGGAAGCCTCGTCGACATGGTGAGGGCGACCTATATCCTCCGCATCATCGAGGAGGAGCGGCTGGTGGAGAACGCGCGCGCCGCGGGGGCGCGGTTTGTCGCGGAACTCGAAGCGTGCGGCGGACGCTATCCGGGATTGGTATCAAATGTCAGGGGAAAGGGCTTGATGGCGGCGCTCGATCTTCCGGACCCGGACACGAGAGCGGCGTTCGTCAAAAAGGTTTTCAATAACGGCATGATCATCGCGCCCTGCGGCACGAGGAGCGTGCGTTTCCGTCCCCCGCTCAACGTGAATGCGGCGGAGATCGGCGAGGCGATCGCGATACTCGATCGATCTCTCGAAGGAATGCCGTGATACGGAAGCCGTGGCTGGAATCAGCGCGATCCTGAAGCGGTTTTTTTTCTGGAGGAAGCCTTCTCGGCGGGAGCGTTCTCGGTCGAGCCGGATGCCGGCTGCTT
>JACQXT010000034.1:3493-6937 GCA_016208665.1 Chitinivibrionia bacterium
CTTTTATTCGGGGCTCCTGTAGTCCGTCGCATAGAAGCCGGGCCCTTTAAGGATGATACCCCCACCTCCGGAAATGACGCGGAAAACCTTGCCCCCGCAGGACGGGCATCTCTTGCGCGGCGAATCGGTGATCTTCTGCTCGATTTCGAACTGCCCGGCGCACCGCGTGCATTCATATACGTATGTCGGCATCTTCAAATCACATCCTTTGAATAATTCGCAAGAATTTTTTATTCCGGTAATCTATTATATGTGATAGTGAATAGCAAGGGATTTCGAGGTGCGTCTTTCCACCCGCCGCCCGGCAAAGCCGGCGTTATAAGGGCTCCGCAAGAGAGGATCCGCCATGTCTGATATCCGCTTTTCCAGAATATCCAAGACCTTCGGAAACGGAGTGGAAGCGGTGCTTGACTTTTCCCTGGTGATACCGTCGCCCACCCTGGCGGTGCTCGTGGGGCCGTCCGGATGCGGAAAAACGACCGTATTGCGTCTCCTCGCCGGACTGGAGGATCCGACATCGGGGGAGATATGGCTTGGAGACACACGGATCGATGCTCTCGAACCACGGAAGCGGGACATAGCCATGGTCTTCCAGAGCTATGCTCTCTTTCCGCATATGACCGTCGGGGAGAACCTCTCCTTCGGTCTTTCCTTGAGAAAAACACCAAAACAAGATATCAATACACGAGTTGAAGAAATCGCAAAGAAGCTCGATATCGCCGGATTGCTCCAGAGAAAGCCCGGTGAATTATCCGGCGGGCAGCGGCAGCGCGTGGCCTTGGGGAGGGCCATCATCCGGGAGCCGAAGGTATACCTGTTCGACGAACCGCTCTCGAGCCTCGACGCCAAACTCAGGATGAGCATGCGATACATGATCAAGAAGCTCTACAACGAGGTGCGAACTACGACGATCTACGTGACACACGATCAGGTGGAGGCGATGACGATCGGGGAACTGCTCATTGTGATGCAGGGGGGGAAGATTCATCAGGTGGGTACGCCCGAGGAGTGCTACCACCGCCCCGGGGACACGTTCGTGGCGTCCTTTCTCGGAAGCCCGCCGATGAATCTCCTCGAGGCCGCGTTCGACGAATCGGACGGCTGGCTCTCCATGCCCGGCGGGGAACGGTACGAGCCGAAGCAAGCATATGCCGCGCTCCTCCGGCGGCACGGCCGGCGCTCGGTCATCGTGGGAATCCGCCCCGAGGACATCAAACCGGCGCAGGGGGACGAACACGGGGGGCTGTGCATGAAGGGCGCCGTCGTGCTCACCGAACCTCTCGGCTACGAGAAACTCGTTCACATCTCCATCGGCGGCGCCGAGGTGATAGCGAAGAGCCATTCCGGTTTTGCGGTAGAAGCGGGCGGCGCGATGCGGATCTCCGTCGATGACTCGAACGTTCACTTCTTCTCCGCAGAGACAGGACGCGCCATACCGGAACAGGCCGGGGCGTAAGGATCGCCGAAGGAGAACGCGTGATTCCGCTGATTCTTTTCCTGAACAGGTTCTCGAGACGCCCCCGTGTCGGGGGGAGGGAATCGGACGAGGCGTATTCTCTGTGGGAATACAACTGGGGCCGCGAGTTGGTGCGGCGCCATTTGGAACCTGCCGGCGACATCGGCGGTAAAAGGATATTGGATATCGGCTGCGGCCTGGGCGGCAAGACGGTCGCCTACGGAGAGGGCGGCGCCAGGGAAGTTTTTGGAATCGATATCCTGCAGGATCACGCGATCGCAGGCGAGCGCTTCACGGCGAAGGAAGCGCGGGCGTTCGGTTGGGGATACGTCGTCGGAGACGCCGCGGCGATGCCGGTGAAGGATGCCGCAGTCGATACGGTTGTTGCAAACGACGCAATGGAGCACTTCTCGGACCCCGAAGGCGCCCTCCGGGAAATCCGGCGCGTGGTGAGACCCGGCGAGGCGGTATGGATTTTTTTCACGCCTCATTTTTCTCCGCTCGGTTCGCACCTGTATGATTATATTTATATGCCGTGGTGCCACCTGCTGTTCAGGCGCACCAGCATCGAGGGGGCCATCAGGCGGATTCTCGCCGGCAGGATGCGCGGCGCCGCGCCCGGCGAGGTCGATGAGAAGCTCGAGCGTATCATGAGATCCTACGACGAGGATCTCAACCATATGAGCATACGCCGTTTCTTTCGAATCCTGAGAACCGTCCCCGAGTTCGGCATCACCCGTACGATACTCGAGCCGGCTAAATTCAGGTTTTTGAAACCCCTCACGCGCGTGCCGCTGGCGAGGGAACTCATTACCGGAACCGTCATCTGCCGGCTTGAAAAACGAGGATAGGGTGCATACGATGCATGCCCGGGCCGCAGTCCGCAGGGATAAGACGCTTCTCTATACGCTTGCGCTTTCGATCCTGCTGCATTCGATCGCCCTCATGCCGTTCATGAAGGACGCATTGAAGGAATTCCGGTTTCCGGAGGTCAAGGAGCCGGCGTCGATCCCCATCGAATTCGAGCTCGTGTCGCCTCCGGAGCGTCCGACGCCGACGGACAAGCAGAGCAAGTATCTTTCCACCGTTTCATCGGCGGCCAGGGACGCGGCGGAGTCCGACGGGCGCGGCGACCTCCCGCACGGCGAGGGAGTGGTGCCGATTCCCGATACGCCCTCGCGGGAAGACGGGGCCGAAGGAGGGGGGGCGAGCGAGGTGCCGCCGCTTCCGGAAGAGAACTCCGATCTCGGCGAGGCGTTCCGGCGATCCAAATTCCGCGAGGAGATCAGTCCGCGGAAAGATCTCAGCCTCCCCGAGCAACGGCCGGATTTCAAGAACGAGGGTTCGGCGCAGGCCTCGATCGACGGGATATCGATCAACACGACTGCGTGGGACTTCGCGCCGTATCTCCTCGAGCTCAAGCACAGGGTGAAACAGCACTGGATACCGCCGCTCGCGTTCACGGCGCTGGGGGCGATTCACGGGTTCACGACGGTGCGTTTCCGCATCATGCCGGACGGCCGGATGGAAGCGCTGGAGGTGCTGGAGGAGGAAGGGCATGAGTCGCTGGCCCGCTCCAGCGTGGGAGCGATACAGGGTGCCGCGCCGTTCCGCCCCCTCCCGGATAATTTTCCGGAGGATCATTTGGAGATCATTTTCGGTTTTTATTACCTGCTTCCTGGCGATGAAGTGAAGTATTTCAGAAAGGAGTAACCGGCGAATGTGGGAGATATTCGTTAAAGGCGGTCCGGTGATGATTCCCCTCGCGATACTGTCGGTCGTGGGGCTGGCCGTCGTGATCGAGAAATTCGTCAACCTGCGAAACTCGAAGGTCATTCACAGCGAGGTCATCAATTGCATCGAGTCGGTGCGGAGCGCCGCCGACATCCCGATGGCGATCAAGCTCTGCGAGCGGCACCATTCCCCGTTCGCGGAGATCGTGCGGTCGGGCCTCGAGGCGCACGCCTTGCCCCCGCTGGAGATCCGCC
>JACQXT010000129.1 GCA_016208665.1 Chitinivibrionia bacterium
CCTTTCAAGGGAGGTACGCCTCCTCTGCAGGGAATACATTCCCTGCTTGCCAGATCATGCGTATCCATAATAGATGACCTCCTTTAGCGTAATATAACGATTCGTTGCTTCGAGGGCCACAGGGAGTGCCATCCCCGCTTCCGGGGCTTGACCAAATCGCCAAATACAATTAATATATCATCTTCCCTGCCGCCCATGAAATAAAGCGCACGCAACGACGCGCAGGTCAACGCGCCGAGCCGGGCGAACGGTCGTTTTCGCGGAGGAATCAGGTGGATACAATACGAGTGCTGCTGATTGAGGACAACCGCCTTTTGCGGGATGGCATCGCCGCAATGCTGAACGGAAACGGCGGTTTCGAGGTTGTCGCGCGATCGGACGACGGCGACACGATACGCGAGCTCAAGAACGCCGGCAAGGCGCCGGACATCGTGCTCCTGGATCTCGGACTGGAAAAAGCCAGCAGCCTGAAGCTGATGGCGCTGCTGCGGGATGAATTGCCGGATGCAAGAGTCATCGCGATGGATATACTCCCGGAACAGGTCGACATGGTCGAGTTCGTGCAAGCCGGGGGCTCCGGCTTCATTCTCAAGAGCGCCTCCGCGGACGATTACATCAAGACCATCAAAGCGGTTGCACAGGGGACAAACGTGCTTCCGTCTGTCTTGACGACGTCGCTGTTCACACAGATCGTCGAATCCGCGCTCAAGAGCGGCGAAGGCCTGCCGGACGACGCGATAAAGCTGACGCAGCGCGAGCGGGAGATCGTGGATCTGATTTCCGAGGGGATGAGCAACAAGGAGATCGCGATACGTCTCCACATCGCCACGTATACGGTAAAGAGCCACGTCCATAATATCCTTGAGAAACTCGCGCTCAGCAGCAGGCTCCAGATTGCGGCATTCGCCCGCAAAGATCAGCCTGAATGATTTCATGCCGATACCCCCGCCTCGAAAGCCGCGCGGCGCACGCCATCCCGCAGGGGATCTCACGCCTCTCATCCTTACGAACTAACTCCCTTTTCATCCCTCGGGTCGATTGTGGAGAATCCATCGGCCCGTTAATATTCAATACAATACGGAGGCTCAGGAACGTGCATCTCAGTACACATTACTACATCATCTCATTGAGTGAACGCTCGAACGCCCTTTTTGAGGCGTTCCGCGACACCATTATCGATATCCGCAACGGAGGGTTTCCGGTTGAACCGCCGCAGGCGCCGAACTCGGTCGATTCCATCGTCCGGGAGGAGCGCCTGCGCGAGGTGTTGCGAATCGTCGATCGGCACTTCGGCGACTCCTACCGGCAGGACCCGCTGAGATTGGTCGTCGTCGGCGAACGGGAGATGCAGGACATATTCGAATCCGTGACGGCGCATCGGAACGCGATCATCGGGCGCGTCGAAGGAGATTACAGCACCACTTCGCTGCACGATCTGGGAAAGATCACCTGGCCCGTTGTCAGAGAAGCCGTGTCGGGACTGGTGGACGAGGCGATGCGTGAACTGGAAATTGCGACAAAGGCGCGCCGGGCGGTCTGCGGTCTGCCTGCGGTGAGCCAATTGGCGATAGCGGGGGCGAGGGGCACGCTGCTGGTCGAGGATGATTATCACATGCGGGGAAGCATTCAAAGAACGCCTCAGTCGCTGGAAATATCCCGGGAGGTGGACGTGATGGAGGAAATGGACGATGCCGTCGATATGGTCATCGAGAAAGTGCTCGAATCGGGAGGCAACGTGGTTTTCGCGCCGAGCGGTTCGCTGCGTACATCGAAGAATATTGTATTGCTTCTGCGCAAACCCGAGGATGCGCGATAGCACGCGATGCATGCCGCATATGAGGACAACTAATGAATTACATCGAAAAGGCAAGGAGGACGCATGCATCTGCTTCTGATTAATCCCTGCAATCCGCTTGTAAACACCAGCTCGAAAAGAAACCGCTGGAGCAAGTACCGTGTCTGGAAGCCGCTGGGGCTGCTCGTTCTGGCCGGATTGACGCCCCCCGACTGGGAAATCACCATCGTGGATGAGAATCTCGGCATGCGCGACTATTTGCGGATGCCGCGTCCCGATCTGGTGGGAGTGTCGGCCTTCACTTCGCAGGCGCCCCGCGCGTACGAAGTGGCCGCGGAGTTTCGCTCCCGCGGAATACCTGTCGTGATGGGCGGCATCCATGCAACCATGCGTCCGGCGGAGGCCGCGGAGCGAGTGGACGTCGTGGTGACGGGCGAGGCCGAGAGCGTCTGGACAAGGGTCCTCGAAGATGCCCAGCGAGGCTCGCTCCGGCCCTTATATGAGGGCAGCCGGGAGCCCATGGAGAATAAACCGTTTCCCCGCCACGATCTGCTCCCGTCGGGATACTACTATGGATCAATTCAGACTACCCGCGGATGCCCCCTCAACTGCAGCTTTTGCAGCGTGAGCGCGTTTAACGGAAAGGCTTACCGGCGCCGGCCCATCGAGGACGTCGTGGCGGAGTTCAAGCTGATACGCGAAAAGCAGGTATTGATCGTGGACGACAACCTCATCGGCACGAGCAAAGCCCACGTCGCCCGGGCAAAGGAGCTGTTCCAGGCGATGATCGACGCGCGTCTCGGCAAGCGATGGATCGCCCAGGCAACGATCAACATGGCGGAGGACGAAGAGCTGCTGCGGCTCGCGGCGCGCGCCGGCTGCACCGGTGTTTTTATCGGCTTCGAGACGACGCACGACGAAGGACTCATCGAGGTGCGCAAAAAGTATAACATTCGGAAGGGCCGCGATCTCAGGGACTCGGTCCGCAGAATCCAGCGGCACGGCATCCTTGTGGTCGGCTCGTTCATCATGGGATTGGACGTCGATCGATCCGGCGTCGGCCTCGAGATCGCCGATACGGCCAATCGGTACGGCGTGGACGCCATCAACGTGATGTTCCTGACGCCGCTGCCGGGCACCGACCTGTGGAAGAAAATGGAGGAGGAAGACCGCATCGCGGCCGACGGCTTTCCCGAAGACTGGAAGTACTACACGCTCACGCTTCCCGTGAGCCGCTATCGCAATCTCAGCAGGGATGAAATCATCAAGGAGATGCATTCCTGCAATCGATCATTCTATTCGCTGGCGGGTATTCTGCGGCGCGCGGGCCGCACCTTCTGGAAGAGACACAAGACGTTTCTTTCACTCGTGTGCAACCTTTCCTACCGCAAGAACACTCATCTGGGCCGGAAGGTTCACTGGGAATTCAAGCGCTCCTTGGACCAGTTTCAACTCAATCGCCGGCTGCCCGCGACCGGGGACAATCTGCACGTCTACGGGTCGCGCCGCAGCGCGTTCTAAACGATCAACGTTGTAAAAGGAGTTCGGTACATGCGTACGACTGGAACGGTGAAATGGTTTAATGCCACGAAGGGTTTTGGGTTCATCACTCCCTCGGACGGCAGCAAGGATTGTTTCGTGCATCACTCGGCGATTCAGGCCGAGGGATATGCGTCGCTCAACGACGGCGACCGCGTCGAATTCGATATCGTCCAGGGCGAGAAAGGTCCGGCGGCCGAAAACGTCAAAAAAATCGATTAACGCGCTGAAGCATGTTGGGCGGCGGTTGCGCAACGGTCATACCGCCGCCGATATTTCCGGATCAGATGCTCTTTGGCGGCAGGCAAAACCGTCCAAAGTGCTTAAGAAATCGCTTTTCGCTTGCGATTTCCATTGACAATGGCTGTATAAGTGCTATTATTCATTAACTCAGAGAATCCTCCCCGCCATTTCGTCTCCGCAGATTTCACCCCGGCAGGTACGATATTCGGTCCCGGAGCACATTTTCGCGAGTTCATTCAGCGTGGGCCTGAAGCCCACAAAAGGAAAGGTGTTCACTCGGCGGTTGTTCATTCGGCCGACGATCGCACCGGCTCAAAGGGGTGAAAGAAGGAGTTCTATAATGTCCAAGAGACTCTATGTTGGCAATCTCCCGTTCGACGCGACGACTGAAGACATCCGCACGGCTTTCGAAGTGCACGGAACCGTCCATGATGTCTCTCTCGTCACCGACCGCGAGACAGGCCGCCCCCGGGGATTCGGCTTCGTCGATATGGACGAAGAAGGCGCCAAGGCCGCAATAGCCGGTCTTGACTCCAAGGATTTCAAAGGGCGCAACCTCACCGTCAACGAAGCGCGCGAGCGCCAGAACGGACGCGAGCGCAGATAGCACGAGACTCGCATCCGATGGAACGAAGGGGCCGCACACGCGGCCCCTTTTTCTATGCCGGCACCAGTGTCCTGGATTAGTTGAGATTCGATCGGATGCCCCGCGCCGAGGTTACCCGACCATGGGCATGAGCGACGGGGCAAGGACTTTCAAGATCTGCACGGGCAGAGAACTCGTGAAACCGAACCGGCGCGAATCGGGACCGGAGACATAGACCGTCACCGTACCGAAGAAGCGATCGCCGATCATGAAGACGAACGTCGCCGTGCGGTTCTCGATCCATGTCGTGGGCGACGAGGGATCGGCGCCCCATACCTCGTACCGGTTGTCCCCCGTTCCCGTCTTGCCGCCGACGGGGATAACGGTCCCGTCGTCCCGCACAAACGCTCCCCGCACACGCACGGCCGTTCCGTTTTCCACCACGCCGATGAGCTCGCGGCGCACGATCGACGCGATCTCTTGAAGCATGACTCTCTCCGGCGGAGCGGCCGCCGCCTTGAGCGCCGTTTCGTACGGCGTGCCTTCGGCGAAATGAAGGCTCTGCGATCGAGATGTTGCGTACTTGACGCCGTCGTTGACGATTATTCCAACAAGCTCGGCGAGCGCCGCCGGCCGGTCGGCCGAGCTGCCGATCGCCGTGGCATACGAAGGCACGAGCGCATCGAACGGATAGCCCAAACGCTTCCATCCCTTGTGTATTTCCTCGAATGCCTCGATTTCAAGAATCGTCTTGATTCTGCTGTCCTGCGCGTTCTTGCTCCTCGTCTTGAACAGCCAGCGATACACTTCCTGGCGTTCTTTCTCGCTCGCTTCGATGGCGTCGGCAAGGAGCGCGTCCGGGCGGCGGCTCAGGTACGCCGCGGTCCACAGTTCGAGGGGATGAATTCTCGCGATGAAGCCTTGATCGGCGAGCGAATAAGCGTCCGGAGAGTACTTGTTGTAGTACAGCGCAAGGTCCTTCGCCGGCAGCCGCTCCTCGGATACCCGGCCCCGCATGAAACGCTCGAACGCCCGGAGGCTCGAATCGGGATTCTGCGCCCGGTAGAGCATCGCCAGGCGGAACGGAGACTTTGCCGCCCGTTGAGAGAGTGCGTCGAAGATCTCGTCCGGCTTCATGTCCCGATACTTGCGGTAGAAGCGAATGATGAACTTCTTCCCCTCGTAGTCGGCGAATTGCGAGAGCAGGACCTGGCGGTTGGTCTCTTTCGCGTCCTCGAGGATTCTTGCGGTCGAGCCCGGCACGGTGAACATGTAGTAATGCACGATATCCGACATGAGACGGATGAACGCGAGATTGACCGACCGATGAAGCGCCTCTCTGACCGACACGACGCGGTCGTCATCTTCGGGATCGAAGTTGGAAAACTCGTGAAGCCCGCCGCCCGTGAAGAACTTGCAGTCCGGGGCCGCCGAATAGCGGCGATCCATCGCCGCCTCGAGCATTGCCGACAGGCTCTTGTCGTTCGCATAAGAAAGATAGTCGACGGCCCACCGGCTCAGATGATCGGTGGGTGGAACCGCGACGTTCCGGAGCTCGGCCGCAGGCACGTTCGCGTATCGGTCGTAAAGCTCGGCCACGATCTCGAGATACGTGATGAGCGTGCGGAGCTTGGCGGTGGACCCCAGCTCGAGTTTCGTGCCCTCGTTGATGTTGAGCGGGCGGTCGAAGTTATCCGTCTGGATGCGGAGCACGTTGGCATTGCCTGCATGTTCGTAGAGCGTGAAGCTGCAGATGACTCCCCCGGTATTCGCGCGATCGAGCAGGTGTTCCCCGAAGAGACCCGCCGATTCGAGGTACGCCGGGTCGCGCAGTTGCGCAAGCCGGCCCGATACGTCGTCCAGTACGGACTTGTCGAGCGTCGTTTCCACCGAGAGGTCCAGGCGGTCGAGTTCGTACAGGCGCTCGAGGTCGAGCAGATCGAGGAGATGGATGCGCATTCCCTGCACCGCTTTCGCGCCGGCGTACGGCTGGCGGTGGTTTCCGGGCGCCCTGCGCCGAAGCGTGATGTGCGCTTCGAGAGCGGCATTGCACAGCTCGGTTGAAATTACTTCCTTATCCGCGAGAACATGGAGGTACCTGTCCGTGAGCGCCGCAAGCGCCTCGGGATCTTCCAGCAGGAAGTACGTGGGACGCCGGTGCGCGAGAAACAGGCTCAACACCTGGCGGTACGCCTCGGCGCGTTCGGCGAGCTGCATGCCGGATCCGCCGCGGCCCGGCTGAGAAAGGAGCCGATTCGCTCGATTGTGGTCCGCTCCATACCATACCCACAGGCCGTCCTGCAGGCCTTGCACCTCGCCATACCCCGCAATCGCCGCGAGGGGGACGGTATTCACGTAATCCAGGACTATCCGGCGGCGGGCCTCCGCGGTCTCCATTCCGTCGAGGTAGCTCCGGCAGGACGCGCTTGCGAGCTGCAGGAGTTTGTCCCGCGCCGAAACGGTTCGCCCCTGATGCGCATGCCGGTACTTCTCGATCTGCGTGGCAAGCGTGCTTCCTCCGGCGGGCCGTGAGTCGTCGCCCAGTTTCGTCCACGCCACGTCCATGACTCCCTTTGCAAAACGGTCCCATTCGATCGCGGGATTGCGATACGGATGCTCGGGATCCATGATTTCGCGGTTCTCGATATAGAATAAGGTGCGAAGAACGAGTTCCGGAATCGAGTCGTACGACGCATAGACGCGTTCGGGAATGCGAAATTCATAGACGACCTCGTCCTCCTCCGAACGGATCGATAGCCCCGCGCGGCTCTTTTCCCGATAGGCGGGGTAGAGGCCGGATTCGACAGCCCGGTACATCTTCTCGGACATGCGACCCTGGGATTCGACGACGTAGCCCTTGTCTTCGAGCGCGCCGATCATTTTGGGAAGCCGTGTGTAGCCGAGCCTCTCGTCGTACGGGCCTGTCGTGGGGTAAATGACGGATGTGCTCGGGCCCGGGCCGACATCGAAGGTCCTGTCGCTCACGTATCCGGAGATCAGCCGCGACTGTATCCATGAGGTGCGGAACTCCCATGCGACGAGCCCGGAAACGAGCGTCAGGATGAAAAGGAACACCATGAGGACGTGCATCCATCCCGGGGCGCGGCCGATCCATCGCTTGCAAACGAGGAAATCGTGCCAGAGGAAACGGCCCAGGCTCGAAACATGAGAAAGCACGTTCATATCTATGGCATTCGAAGCGCGTTTCAAGATAATTCCTTACAACCCATTATATTAAAACGTTATTGCGCCGGCCTGGCGGCGCTCGCAATGGACGGGAATAGCCGGTTCTTTCCCATGCAACCCCCGTGCCGCCGATGTTCTTCGCGGCCCCGTGCCCGCCGCGCGTCACCTTTCTCTCACATCTAACCAGCCTGCGCCCCTTTCCCACACCCCCCCTCCCCGTGCGGTGTTCTTCTCCCACACACAACCCGCCGCGCATTTTTGAAAAAACATCATATTATTATAACATAAATTCCCCTGGCTATCGATTTCTTCCTTTCCGCGCTAATCGCCTGGGCCGGATATAATCTCCCGGCTTTTCGCTCCGCAGTTCAAAAGCACGTCCAGCGCCGAGACATGGATGCCATGTGCAGCCGGCACAACGAGATATCTTGGATCGAATCCCGCAAGCCCTAAATAAATGGGGCCGGCCGCGAGGCCGACCCCATGTCAAGACATGCCGCGAAGGAAATTACTTCAGCAGCACCATCTTTTTCGTCTGGTTGAAGTTCTTCGTTACCAGCTTGTAGAAGTACACGCCGCTGGCGACCGGCTGGCTGTTGTTGTCCATGCCGTCCCAGATGTAGTTCGTATACTTGCCGGCAAGAAGATCCTTGTCCGCCAACGTCCTGACCA
>JACQXT010000035.1:0-1611 GCA_016208665.1 Chitinivibrionia bacterium
TTGATCTTGCCGTCGCCGCCGGCCCACCTGAGAGCGTTGATACAGTGTCTGAATTCCTGGGACGACGAGAACGTAAAATAACACGAAAATGAATTTCCTTCCAGATTTTCCGGCGGCCGGATGGATATTGCCGCCGGGAGCTCCATCGATTTCATATAAGCCGCGATGGCGCGTTCGCGCTCGCAGAGTTCGGGATAGACCTCCCGTTTGAAGAACCCGATCAGCGTTGCGCCGTCGACATGCCGTGCGGCTGCGGCCTCCAGCGCGGCGGAAAAGCGCTCGAGGGAAAAATCCGGTTTCGCCCTCGCGAAAATCATGAGCTGGGCGATCTTTCGCATCTCGGCGGCGCTCATTGCGGCGGTCTCCTTCCGCTTGAGGAGCCACAGCCGTTCGGAGGCGCTCAAGTCGAGGAGGGGAATGGCGTGATCGGCGGGCAGCCGGAGCGAGTGAATCATGGCAAGCTCTTCGGCGCCGACGGTCAGCATCTGGAAGCTCCGGAGAAGCCAGCGCTCGGAGACCGCCCTCTCGAAGAGGCGGCCCAGGGAGGGCACAATCTCGCGGGGGACGCCCGGGATGTCCTTCGCGGCCAGAGGGAGCGTTCCCCGGAAATGCGTATGGAGCATGAAACAGGAAATCTTGAATGCCGCAAGAACCCGTTCCACCCCGGACATGCCTGTCGACTCGGTCGCCGCGGACAGGGCCAGATCGAACACGGATCGCTTCGGAGTGGATTCGGGATACACGAGCGCCGGTATACGGTCGAGGCCGGCGCGGAACGCGGAATGCATTCTCCTGTGCCCGTCGATGATCATCAGATCGCCGCCCCACTGGTGCAGTATCAACGGTTTGAGCACGCGAAACGGATCATGCGGGACGCCGCCGGCAATCGAAGACGGGGTCCGGGCGATGCCGGCCCGGGGAAGGATTCGTTCGCGCGGATCCACGGCGCCGTTTTCGCCGAGCGAGAATCGGAAGAGGAACGGAGCGTTTGCGGCGACTTCAAACGGCGCGATATAGATGAGTTTGGGTGCGAATTCCGCATCCATGAGCACCTCTCCTCCTTCCCCGCAGTCCTGTTGAATCCGGCAACCGGCTTGATCTAAGTCGAATAAGCATAGCAGCGAATGGCGGTTGTGTCATTACAATTCAGGCCGGCGGAGCAAGCGGGTGCAAGCGCTGCAAGCCCTGGCGTCCCGCGAGGAGCGGGCAGGGAAGGGGACTCTCCGTGAAGCGGGGCGTTAGTTCCGGGAAGCGACCGGTTCCTGGAGACGCCGTATCGTTTGTCTCATCCATGCCGCCTGTTGGGTGTGGCGGCTGCGCGACCCCGCGTTCTCGGCGAACACCTGGAGCGCCTGCAGGTCGGTTTCGTCGTATCGTTTTCCCGGCGCCCTCGAACTGATGTTGAGGATGCCGACCAGTTCGTTTCTGAGGATGATGGGAACGACCATGGCGGCGCTGATCGATGCATCGCCCCGCCGCAGTTCGGGATATTTCTCGAAGTCCTTCTCGTCGCCGAGGAGCAGCGGCTCGCGGCGTTTGGCGACCCATCCGGCGATGCCGTCTCCGATTTTTTTGCGCTTGTTTATGATGGCGTCCCGGTGGGATCCGGGA
>JACQXT010000035.1:1660-9886 GCA_016208665.1 Chitinivibrionia bacterium
GTTCCTGGGCCTGCTCGTCGAACAGCATCAGCGACGCGCGGTCGCATTCGAAGATCTCCGCGCTCATCTTTGTGATGCAATCGAATACTTCCTGGAGATCGGTGATGGTGCTCATGATGCGGCTGACATTGAGCAGGGCGTATAACTTGGATGCGTTCTTTTGCGAATTGCCGATGGTTTCCTGTTCGAGCTGGTGAATCTCCGTGCGCATCCTGACGACGTTCCTCTGCTGTTGCGTGAGATGGAGGACGAATACGAGAATCGCCAGGACCAGCCCGCACAAGAGCACGAGATCGGTGGGAGCCCACGGCCACAACTCTATCGTGTTTTCCGTGATGAGCGGCGGGATGGTGACGACGAGCCCCAGGGTTGCGATGATCGCGACCGAGGAGAGCAACACCCAATTGCGCCAGGAGTAGCGGTCGAGGGCATGCCTGTCGGCGCATACCGGCATCCGCCCTCTCGATGCCGCCCGGCCGGATTGTATCGAAACTGCCATTGTTCGCTCCTTGGAACGTGGTATAACTATTCGTAATAAGACCGGCCCCTCCTCGCGCCGGCCGCGAGGCCCGGCGGAGGGGCGAACGATTGCTTCCGCCGGCACGATGAGCGATAGGCTCGTCGCCGTGTCCAAAGAAACCAATCCAATCGAGCAACGATCATGCCAGAGTCCGGAAGGGGCTATTGACATTGGTGACAAAGGGGAAAGGGAATCCCGTAACGTCCAGAAGGAGACTCGTATGGCCAACGTAAACCTGAGGAAAGGCATTATAGGCATTTTAACAGGCGGGGGAGATGTTCCCGGCCTCAATCCCGCGATCCGCGCGATAACCATTCGAGCGATTCGCGAGGGATACGACGTCGTCGGGATTCGCAGGGGCTGGGGAGGGCTCGTCGAAATGGTCAGAGACGAGCACGCTCCCAATACCGATCACTACCTCATGCTTACGGAGAACCTGGTCAACAAGATCGGAAGAACCGGCGGCACGTTTCTGCATACCTCCCGGGTCCGTCCGAGCCATGTGCCCCTCGTCAGCGTGCCCGAACATTTGCGCGGCTCGTACGGCGCCGAGACCAACGATCTCACTCAGGAGGTGCTGCGCAACCTCGAGTACCTGGGGATCGACTATCTGGTCCCCATCGGCGGCGACGACACCCTGAGCTATGGGGTGCGCCTCCACAAGGAGGGCGTCAAGGTCATCGCCGTCCCGAAAACGATGGATAACGACGTGGCGGGCACCGATTACTGCATCGGATTCAGCACCTGCGTCACCCGCACGATCAGCATGACACACGCGCTCCGGACATCGGCCGGATCCCACGAACGCTTCCTCGTGATCGAGGTGTTCGGCCGTTATGCGGGATTTACCGCTCTCCTGCCCACCATGGCGGGCGCCGCCAACCGCTGCGTCATTCCCGAATACAAATTCAATATCGAACGGCTGTGCGAACTGCTCGTTCAGGACCGCGAGACGAATCCGAGCAAGTACTCGGTCGTCCTCGTGTCGGAAGGAGCCATGTTCGAAGGCGGGGACATGGTTTTTCAGGGCGAGGAAAAGGACATGTACGGCCACAAGAAGCTGGGAGGCATCGGCGATCTCGTCGCCGAGCAGCTCAAGGACTTGTCTCCCCGGTTCAACGGCGGCAGGCGGGTGAACGTCATCAACCAGCGCTTGAGCTACCTCACGCGATGCGGCGACCCCGACGCCATCGACTCGATCGTTCCCATGGCGTACGGAAACCTGGCCCTCGATCTCATCCTCGAAAACGTCAGCGGGCGCATGGTGAGCCTGCAGAACGGGCATTATGAAAATGTGCCCATCGAGGAAGTGACCGCCCGGAAGAAAGTCGTCGAGGTGGAGAAGTTCTACAACACGGACAGGCTCAGGCCGTATTACAAGAGTTTCAACCTGAAGCCGCTCCTGGTGATGACGTAATCGCGCGGCGGGCCTCCCGGCTGCGGCGCCCGCGGCAAGGCGGCTTACGGATACATTCCGATCTCCGCGCCCAGCGAGAAGTATTTCCTCCTGCGATGAGCGGGGCCCGTATGATCTCCGGCTCGATCGTTTCGAATTCGCCGCCGGCGAGCTTGCGCACCTTCGCGCCGCTCGCGGTCCAGGCCGCAGTGGACAGGCGCTTCTGATCGTCCGCAAGAATCGAAACCCCGAATTCCCCCGCTTCGATCAACAATCCGTGCGTGAACCGCTCCGGAGCGATGCTCACCATGAGAATCGGCGGTTTGAACGAAACAGGCGTCGTCCATCCGACGGTCATGACGTTCGTGTGCGCATCCGTCGCCACGGTGACAAGCGCGACGGGATCTGGAAAATGGCTCGAATAGCGTTTCACGGCTTCCTCCTTGCCGGAGCTCGGGCGCTCCGCTCGTGTTTGCTCGGAGCATGCGCGCGGCGCGCACAAACGTCAAGGGGGGATGGCGGTCAGCGGATGGGAATTGCCGTCCTGTTGAGAAAAGCTTGCCGTATCCAGTTCGTCTGTTCCGTGTGCCTGATGCTGGCTCCGACATTGTCCGCAAACACCTGAAGCACTCTGAGATCCGATTCATCATAGATGATATCGGGAGAACTTGCGGACACGTTGAGGATGCCGACGAATTCGTCGCGCACGATGATGGGAACGACCATCGAGGCGGTGAGCGACGCTCTGACGGTGAAATGAAGGCCGGGATAGTTCTTCACGTCGTCGGGAAATACGAGCAGCACCGGCTTGCGGTGCTCGGCGACCCAGCCCGAAATACCCTTTCCTATTTTCTGCCGCATGCCGACGATATCCGGCTTATCCGTTTCGGCGATGGAGCCCGTCGATCTGACGACCAGCTCGTTCGTTTTCTCGTCCAGGAGCATGAGCGAGGCGCCCTGGCAGGGGAAGCTCTCCGCGCACGTTTTCGTTATGCAATCGAACACGCGCTGGAGGTCGGTTTCGGCGATCATCGTGTGGCTGACGCTGAAGAGCTCTATCAGACGGGAGCAGTGCCTGTCGGCGCGATCTCGAGCCTCCGCGTGCAGCGTGCAGTAGTCCCGGCGCAGTTTGAGCAGCATCTGCTGCTTATGCGTCAGGTACAGGATGAGCGCAAGCATGAGAAGCGAAACCGCGGCGAGGAGAACGAGATCGGTGCGGGGCCACGGCCATGCGATGGAAACCCTGTTTTTTGCAACCTGGGGAAACGCAACGGCGAGCCCGGCGGTCGTAATGAGCGATGTTGCGGCAAGAAGACTCCAATTGTGCCACACGCTCCGTTCGAGCGTGCGTTCCGCGAATTCCCGGGACGAGCCGGAAATGGCGAGCGCTTTCTTCTTGTTCTTCGAAACCATGGTTCTCTCCTCGAATGTCGCGGCAGGCGGCATATTCCGTTCCCGCACGCGATGTCCGGAGTATGGTACGGGCGCGCTTTTCTTCGATCAGGATTGCCGGGGCCTCACAAGAGCTCGTCGTCGGAATCGAGCGCCTCGATAAGCCGGCAGCGTTCCCCGGAATCCTGCAGTGTGCATTCGCCGGCGAGCCTGCGGAGCGCTTCGAGTTGGGCGGAGAGCATGTCGATCTGCCGTTCCGTCTCCATTATTTTCAAGCGAAACTGGGCGTACGCCGGCGCGCACTGGCCCGTCGGCCGCTCCCGCAGGATAAGGAGTTCCTTGATGACTTTGAGCGTAAAGCCGAGTTTCTGCGCGCGCTTGATGAACAGCATGCGCCGAATGGTTTCTTCCGAATAGATGCGGTAATTGGAGGAGGATCTGGGCGGTTTGCCGAGCAATCCGCGGCGCTCGTAATAGCGAACGGTCTCGATGTGAACGCCTGCTCGGCGCGCCATCTGGCCGATCGTCATCCCGCGCTCTTTTTTCTCTTCTAGAAGCGCATCGAGTTGCATAGGAACCTCCTAAACCGGAGCATGACAGGCACCCGCTCAGTCTTTACTATAGTCAAGATTCGAGCCAGCGGGCGGAAATCCCCTGCGATCTCAGCAACCTATTGCTGAATAAAAAATTAAACGCTGTAATGGATTTATGACTTGCTCGATTTTGAGGGGGAAAAAGTCGAAATATCGACGGGCGTACTAAATATCGACGGATTTCTCGGGTTTCTTGAGGCCGAGTTTTTGCATCCTGGAGTACAGCGTGGTCGGCTTGAGCCCGAGAAGTTCCGCCGCGCCGCCTTTGCCGCGAACGCGCCAGCCGACCTTTTCGAGCATTGCTTGGATATGGGTCCGCTCCATGTCCTCGAGGCGGGCGCCGCCGCGGGTCGATTCGACCAGGCTCAAAGGATCCAGATCGAGCGTGCTGCCGGTGTTGATGATGACGGCGCGCTCGATCACGTTTCTGAGCTCGCGGATGTTTCCCGGCCAGGAGTAGCGTTTCATCGCCTCGATGTGTTTTTGAGGAATCGTGTCGATCCTTTTGCGCATGGCCTTGCTGAACTCGCCGACGAATTTCCAGGCGAGCAGGGGGATATCCTCGACCCTCTCGCGGAGGGGAGGCACGTGGATGGGGAATACGTTCAGCCGGTAGTAGAGGTCCTGCCGGAACCTGCCTTCATCGACCTCCTTGGCCAGGTCGCGATTGCTCGCGGCGATCACGCGGACGTCGGCATGCAAGGTATTGGATCCTCCCAGCCGTTCGAATGAGCCCTCGTGGAGCACGCGGAGCAGCTTCGCCTGCAACTCGCCGGAGAGTTCCCCGACCTCATCCAGGAAAATCGTCGACCCGTGCGCAAGTTCGAAACGGCCGATCTTTCTGGCTTGGGCGCCGGTGAACGCGCCTTTTTCATGGCCGAAGAGTTCGCTTTCGGCGAGCGTGGCGGGGAGCGTGGCGCAATTGATCTCGATGATCTGGCGATCGCGCCTCGGACTGGTTTCGTGAATGGCCCGGGCGATCAATCCTTTTCCGGTGCCGGTCTCGCCGGTGAGGAGGATGGTGGAGCTCGTTGCGGCGACCTGGTCGATCTGCTTGAGTATCTTCCGGAGCGCTTCGCTTTCTCCAATGATATCGGTGGTCGGGCGGCGGCCCTTAAGCGCCTCCTTGAGGTAAATATTCTCCGACTGCAGGCGATCTTTCAGTTGCTGTATCTCCGAGAGAGCCTGCCGGAGAGATTCTTCCGAGCTCTTACGCAGGAGCGCGTTCGCGAGGATCTCGCCGATCAGCCGCAGGCGGTTGACGATCTTTTCCGGCCACGCCCGCTCGTTCTCAAAGGAAGAAATTCCGCACCCTCCGAACCAGCGATCGCCGATCTTCAGAGGAACGGTTATGAGAGAGCGATAGCGCATGCGCTTCATGGTTTCGCGAAGTTCTTCAGAAAGGTTCGAGTCCTTTTCTATGTCGCCCAGATCCGCGGGCATCCCGCGCTTCCAGTATTCGGCGAGCAGGTTCGATAGTCCGGAAGGGATGATCCTCTGATGAGGTTCCAGTGCACCCGACTCCCAAACGCAGTACGGGAACAATTTTTGCGTATCGGGCGATTCGAGAATAATCGCGCAGCGGTCGGCATGGAAGAATTCGCCGAGCGATTTCATGACGCCCTCGATCTCTTTGTCGATTCCATCGAGCGGCACGTTGACGAATTTGACCGATATCCCGGAGATGAGCTTCTCGAACTCGAGGAGCTCGGCGATCTCGCGCTGGGCGCGTTTGTAGCCGCTGATGTCGAGAAGGGTGAACGTGACTCCCCCGCCGAGGTCATCCCGATCGAGCGCGCTTGCGGATACAAGAATATCGATAATCGTTCCGTTCTTGTGCCGCATGCGCGTTTCCAGCATTCCTTTGCCCGCGACTCGGAGCTGCGAATAGTAGGCATGCCCCACATTCTCGAATTCTTCCTGGGAAGGATAGAGCATGCGCGTGCTCTGGCCGAGAAGTTCGTGGCGCGAATATCCCAGCATCGAGCACACGTTGTCGTTGACTTCGCAGAGCACGCGGTCTTTCACCAGGCCGATTCCGACGGGAGCCGCGCGGTAGATGCTCTGGATTGTTTGAACGTGCCTTCGGGCATCCTCTTCCGCTTTCGCGGCCGCAAGCGCGGTGCCGATGTAGGCGGCGAGCGATTCGAGCGCGATGCGGGAGTGATCCGGAACGACATCGAGGGTATGGGAGCCCACGTTGATGCAGGCAAGCACCTTCCCTTCGTGTTTGATGGGAATGACTGCGAGGGCCCGCAAGCCCTCCTTCATCAGCTCTGGATCCCGGCTCAGTTCGATCTCCTGAAACTGCGAATACACGGGCTCCCCGCGCATGACGGTCTTCGCGCGCGCGGCGTCCGCAGCAGCGTAGGCCACTCGGTCTATGAAGGCATCGGAGAGGCCCGTATGATGCATGAGCGAGATATCTCCGATTCGTTCGTCGACCAGATAGATCCCTCCGCAATCCATCTCCGAGACCGCAACGGCTTTTCGAAGAGACTGCTCCAGCATGTCATCCAATCCGAGGCGGGATGTCGACAAGACGTTGAATTCATTCTGAACGGCGGTGATCCTGTCTGCGTGGACCTGTTCGGTGATATCGCGGGCCATCCAGATTATTTTGCCGGCGCCCGGCCCGTGCGCGCTCAATAAGGACGTGCGCCCTTCAAAATACCTCTTCCCGGCGGGAACATCGAGGGAGTAACGATGGCTCAGGCTTTTTCCGGACGAAATGGTGGCGCGTACGAGTTCGAGAAACGCATTCGCCGTTTGCCGGTCAAAGATCTCGTGGATCGTTTTCCCCAGCACTTCGGAAGGTTCCCGGTAGAGAAGCGATGCATCGCTCGCGAAAACGTATTCGAACCTGCCGCCCTGATCGATAATGAATGCAGGATCGGGGAGCGTATTGAGGAGCGCCCGCATTTTCTCTTCGCTCCGCCGGAGCCCGTCTTCGCTCTCGATGAGCAGCTTTTCCGCCCGGCGGTTCAGTATGAATCCGGCGAATAGTTCGCCCAGGGCGAGATACCGGTCGCCGAGCGCCTGCGATACATCGAGCGGCTGCCTCAGAGATGCCAGGGATATGCAGCCGCGCAGGACGCCTCCTTCAGGAAACGGCACTGCAAGAACGGATTCGATGCCCTGCGCCTTGAAGAACTCTTTTTCCGCTGCGGCCGGCTCCGGAAGTTCGGCGGCCTTCGGGACGGATACAACCGATCCGCGGGAGAGCTCGTTCAGAAACCAGGGGGCTTCTTCGTGATCTATGGAGCCCGCGGAGTAATCGACCGCTCCCTTCCAAAATATCTTTCAAGATTGCATCGATTTGATCGGCGGGACGGTTCGTGAAGCGGATTGCAGCGGCATTGAGGAGGCGGGCAAAGCGTATGTATTCCTCCAGCGATGCCCTGTCCAGGTTTGCAGAATCATGCATGTCGGGAGCTGAACGTTTCATGATTCCTCAATGCAAATGGTAAGTGTAGACTTTACAGTATCTATATCGACCTTTTCTCCTCTCCCTGTGGTGCCGGTGCCTGCTTTCGACGAGGGTAGCATAGCCTTGTACGCCCGTCAAAGCTCAAACGCCTGCATCGCGGCGATGACACGCGATCTTCCTCTTGCCGGTCCGTCAGGTTTTCCTTACACCCAAGAAGCTCGAGCACAGCGGTTTGCGGGAGTATGCAGGCCTGGGAAATTCGGCGAACCCAATCGCATTATGCATCACTCGAACCCGTACCGCAGTACAATCTGCAACAACGCTCCATCCGAGGGAACTCGCGGGCATGAATAATCCGCGCATGGGTTGCCGGCTATCGCCGCTGGGCTTCTTGAGTTGCAGTGCCTAGTAAGCATTATAGTTACCTGCTCTTCCCCATGAGAAAAGGCGTTGGTTTGTTGTTCCTCGTTATGTCCAATCACGTACTATGGTACACCCTTTGCCAACTGCTTCGCAAAACGCATCTATTGCAAACGCCAGCATATAGGGAAATTTCGTTCAGTATTATTCAATGGTAACCGTAAAACCGCAACCAACAAGGAGGTTTCTATGGTGTTGAAGCACATGGGCTGGGCGATGGTGCTGATAATCGCTTTGAGCACACCGCCCATGCCGGCCGCCGCAGGCTCGGATGCGCTTGTCGGAACGATCGAAGCGTACCTCGTAGCCAAGGATCAGGACGGCAAGGAGGCGTATGTACCCGCCGAAGAAGCCCGCCCGAAAGATGTCATCGAATACCGGTTGACCTACAAGAACGCGAGCAAAGCGCCCGTTACAAATGTCGCGATCATCGACCCGATCCCCCACGGCATGCGATATGTCGCCGCGTCCGCGA
>JACQXT010000136.1 GCA_016208665.1 Chitinivibrionia bacterium
CGCCATGGCGGGCGGCGCTCCCTGCGAAGCGAGCGCATTCACAGCAGGCGTCGCCCCCGAGCCTTTCCGGGCGCCTCGCCTGTTCACCCACACGGTCGAGAGCCCCAGCTTCTTCGCAGGAACGATGTCATGATAGATGCTCTGCGCAACATGCAGGATCCGCTCGCGCGGCACGCGGATCTTCTCAAACGCAAATTCGAAATTCCGAAGGGACGGCTTGTAGCTCCCCACCTGCTGGGCGGTCGCGATCCAGTCGAACTGGACGCTCAGGCGGCGGGCTGTGCGGGCAAAAAGGTCGTCGTCTGTATTAGATATAATCGCGAGCTTATAGCGGCGCGAGAGGGCTTCGAGCGCGGGGACCGTGTCCGGAAACGGCAGCCAATCGCCGAGAGATTCGGCGAGCACCTCGACCTCGCCGGGCAAGGGCTCGAAAGCGAGAACCTCCCCCATCAATCGTACGACCTCCCGCAATACCTCTTTATATAATAAAAACGGCCCCTGTTGGATCTGGGATTCCAGATCCGCGTAGAGCTCGAGCACGGTTTCGTCTGGGATTTCGAGTGAATGCCGCCGCAAGACCGGCTGCAAAGCTCCGAGAATCCCGCTCTCCCAATCGATGAGCGTCCCGTAGCAGTCGAACGTGAGCACTCTGTATGAATCGAATTCGAGCGAGTTCATGGCCGGGACGATTGTAGTACGTGATCCTTGCCCGCGTCAACGATCTGTGTAATCCGCGGGATGGCCGGGTGCCGGCGCGCCGACGGATTCCTGCCCGGCGTGAGGGTCCGGCTGCGTCGGCTTGATCCCGATGTGCGTCCGCGGCCGTTCCCCAATGAAGTGAAAGGACCGATTCCTTTTCAAGTCGGCCTGCACCCCTCGCCCTGACTCCGGCGGACGAACCGCGTATACTCCCGTCGGACTCCTGTGGTCCCAACCCCCGACGGGAAGACACATGTCCGAGGGGTACACACTCGTGGAACTTTCGCGACCAAAGTACGCTGCTCTCTGTCTCACCCATAACTGCAATCTGCGCTGCACGTATTGTTACTCCGGCCACAAGCTCGATCGGAGTATGACTCCGGAAACCGCCATGCTGGCGATCGACTTCCTCCACGACCCATCGGGAGGATCGTGCACGATCACGTTTTTCGGGGGCGAGCCGCTTCTCGAAATCGATCTCATCAAGGACCTCGTCTCGTACAGCCGCTCCCGCTACAAAGACCGAGTGAAGTTCCGGATGAGCACTAACGGAACTCTTCTCGACCGCAGCGTGCTGGAGTACCTGAGAATGAACGATGTTTATTTCGTCTTAAGCCTCGACGGCAGCAAGCAACAACACGACCGTTGCAGGCGATTCGCGGGCGGATCCGGCACATACGAGAAGATCGCCTGCCACTTCGAAAGGGTGTTGCAGCTGAATCCATATACGATGGCTGTTTCAGTCATCGTCCCCGAAACCGCCGAGTATCTCGCGAGCGGGGTACGGGACCTGTTCGCGAAAGGGTTTCGATACGTCGTCCAAACGCTCGATTACTCGGCGCCGTGGCGGAAGTCGGATGTCAAGGTGCTGAAGCGCCAGTACGAATCACTCGCCGCCTTCTATCACGACAGCCTTCGAACCGGAAGAAAAATCTACTACAGTCCGTTCGACGAAAGGATCAAGACCCGGGCGCAGAAGCGTTACGGAAGAGGAGATCTGTGCGACTTGGCGCATACCCAGATTGCCATCGCTCCGTCGGGTCGAATCTATCCCTGTGTGCAGTTTGTCGGCTTGGACGAGATCCTCGACCAGGCCTACTCGATCGGGAGCGTCCATGATGGTTTCGACAACGCCCGGCGACGCTGCTTTGTGGATGAGAATTATGCGGACAAGGAGGCGTGCGCCGGATGTGCGCTGGAGGGACGCTGCGCGACGTACTGTGGATGCGTCAACTGGCGCGCCACGGGAAGCCTCAGGACGATCCCGCCGATCATCTGCGAGCATGAACGAATGTTGATGCCCATCGTCGATCGACTGGCGAGCAAACTTTGGAAGGAGAGCAACCCGCTATTCAAGCACAAGTTCTACGAGAGGTCCTTTCCAGTGTCGTCGTATCTCGACGATTGCATGCTCACGAGGGAGGCGTGATATGCTGACGATTCGCCGTGTGAATCGCTATCGATCCGCTCGGTACCCCGCGGGGCGCTGGGTGAAATGCGAGCCGCGCCTGCCGGAGTCGCTTGTGAGGCGCGGGGCTGCGTCTCTGTTCGCGCTCGCTGTGCTCGAAACGTTGAGCTGCGATAACAGAAATGGCGTGGTGGGCCCTCCGCCATTGCCGCCCGAACTCGTCACGGAAAACGAAGCGAGGCTCGTGATCGAGCAGGTCTTTGAGGACAATGGCATCCCGATGGAGCGGGATGTGCTCCTGATGCTGCGCCTGGCCGGCGGCGACTCCGTCGGGATCGAGTTGGACGGGTTCAACGATTCGCTCCGGGTCGGTTACGAGTATATTTCGTACCCGGAGGATCGGGGGGAATTCAATTGGCACGTACGGGAGACGCTCGACAGCCTCTTCAGCGAGGACGGCCCCTACATCAAGGGGATAGATACATGGGGCAAGTACGATGGCTTTGAGTCGATCCTACGCCTCGAAATAGAAGCGTTCATCGATACGCTCAAGTCGCACGGTATCATTTAGCGAGGCCGACGCTTTGCGCCTGCATGCGCCCCATGCGATAATGCTTATATCCCGCGGTTCTTCAGCAACGTGCGATCAGCTGTAATAATCGGCACAGATGGGTAGACTTGTGATGCCGGGTCGCGTCCGTTTCGGCACGCCGGGGTTCATTCCTTCACCAGCAGCGCTTTCGCAATAGATCCGTGCATCCGGCCGAGACCCTTGGCCGCATTCATTGTGACAAAAATCCACGGCACGCCGACGAGTACGACGAGCGGGCTCAGCCAGCCCGCAATGAGGATCTCCGTCTCATCGAATTGCGCCACGGGGAAGCCCAAGAAGTGTTGGTAGAACGGACGCAAGATTTCCCACAAGCCGAGCGCGATCATCGTGCGGAATAAAATACAGAATAACAGCCTATTGACAATTGTATATGTCTGTGATATACATTGTATATGGATGACACACAATCATTCGCCGACTGGGAAGAATTTGAATGGGATGAAGGCAACCTCTTGAAGAATTGGGAGAAGCACCGTGTTTCAGCTTCGGAATGCGAGGAAATATTCTTTAACCGTCCCCTTGTCGCCGGATCGGACAAGAAGCATTCCGAGACCGAAGCCCGATTCTATGCTCTGGGGGTCACAGACGCCGGCCGGGGCCTGTTCGTCGTATTTACGGTTCGCAGGAAGAAGATCCGGGTCATTTCTGCTCGTGGCATGAACTATCAAGAAAGGAAGGTGTTCGAGCAATCATGAAGAAGATTCCAAAATTCAAATCGGAAGATAAAGAGCGTGAATTCTGGGCGAAGGAGGGTTCATCGGAATATGTCGACTGGTCTCGGGCCCGCCGGGTGATACTGCCCAATCTGAAGCCGTCGCTGAAGACTATTTCTCTCCGGCTGCCTGAATTGATGCTCGCCGAACTCAAGCTCCTCGCTCACAAACGGGACATTCCCTACCAGTCTCTCATCAAGATCATTCTCGCGGAACGCCTCGAGGAAGAATACAAGTCTCGAGAGAACTAAAAGCGCCGGCCTGTGGCCGGCGCTGGTTCGGCTGCACGCGCGATTTCAACCGCAATCGAATCCGTCTCAACACATCCCGATTTTCACTCCTTCACAAGCAGCGCCTTCGCAATGGATCCGTGCATCCGGCCGAGGCCCTTGGCCGCATTCATCGTGACAAAAATCCACAGCACGCCGACAAGTACGACGAGCGGGCTCAGCCAGCCCGGAGTGAAGATCTCGCTCTCGCCGAATTCCGCAACCGGGAACCCCAGGTAGTGCTGCCAGAACGGATGCGATATGCCCCACAAGCCGAAGGCGATCATGGTTATAAAGATCGTAAAATAGATCGTGCCCAGCGGCAGCATAAGTATCATATATATGATTGCTGTCCAGGAGCGCTTATCCTTGAAGAGCGCTTTGAGCCACCCCCAGAAACCGAGATGTTTCTTGGAAGCGATGGGACGCCGGGGCATGCGCACGCCGAGAAGGGCCTCGACGATGCGCCCTTCGACGAGGGCGATTCCCTGCACGGACAACAAGAACAAGACGAGAAAGGGAACGCCGATGATCAAGACGGCAAACCCAAGCGTGAGCGAAAGGCCCGTTACCGCCCACGTGAAATAAATAATCCCCGAAATCAGCGAAAAGAGCATATAGATCAGCGCGCCGTACGCGCGCGGATCGGCGACGGCAGTGAAGAAGCGCACCGCCGCCGAACGCCCGTTCTTCTGCACGGCAGGCGCGAGCGAAGGCGTGAAGCGAGTCTCCAGTTCCTTGTACCCCGCAGCCACCTCGGCGGGCGAGCCGTACTCTTCGAGCACATTCGCCAGCGCATCGGCCCGGGACATTCCGGGATTTTGTGCGAGGGCCTGATCGAGCGCGCTCCGCAGGTGTTCTTCGGCATCGGAGAGAGCATCTTGTACGACCGCGGCATCGCTTCCGCCAAGCTCCTTTTTCAATTGCGCAAGATATCCTTCGATACCGTTATTCATGTGCGTTTCCTTTCAGCGTTTCGTCGACGAATGTCTTCGTGGTTTTCCATAGTTCCTTCCACCCGGCGAGCGTCTCGCGGCCGCTTTCGGTAATGCTGTAGTACCGGCGCGGCGGCCCGGTCACCGAGGGTTCGACGCGGCTTGCGAGGAGGCCGCTGTTTTCGAGGGAGCGCAGAACCGGGTAGAGCGCCCCCTGTTTCATCATGGGGACATCCTTCCCGCCCGCCTCGAGCTGTTTGGCTATCTGGTAGCGCGACCGTGCCGGCGTTGAGCTCCTTCGGGAATTTCTTGTTCGCTGCCTCTGTTCCAGTCAATGTAGCACCTTCCCTATTGTTAGGTATTATTTATCCATGAGTCTTGTGCCTTACTTACTTAATATTAGCATTAAGTTAATATTAGTCAAGCAGAATCTTTTCATTTCTATTGCCGGGCGGCAGAATCAAGTTAACTATTTATAATTATTATAGTTGTGAGGCAAGGACAGGCGTTAACAGCTGGTGGCGCCACTGTAGCAGCGGATATAAAAAGGCGAAAAAACATCTACTAAGCATCAAAAAAAGCCCAATCACCCCAGGACTTCCTCGTCCTCCTGGCGCCAGGCGGGATCCACGATGCAGAGAAATACGAGTGCTCCATCGCCGATGTTCTTGATTTGCTGGGCGGAGCCGGGGGGGATGTAGACGACGCATCCCGGCCACACGTGCTCGCGTTCGGCATCGACAACCATTTCGCCCTCGCCGCTCACTATGTAATAAACCTCGGAATTCTTGAGCCGGTGGAGTCTGGTTGTCACGCCCGGTCTCACGCGCGCGATGGCGAGACTGTAGCGAAGATTCAGGGGGTCCTTGAGGGGATTCAACAACTCCCTGAGGAGCGTGTTGTCGCCCGCTCGTATTTCTTTGCATGCGGACAGGTCGCGAATGAACATGAATCCTCCCCGTGGCGGCCGATCTCCGGAGGCGCCGCTTCTTCGCCATGGCCGTTGAAAACCTCTTGCCGGAAGATGCGCCCTCAATCCTCCAATAGACTGCTGTCAAGCAGACGAAGCGTTTGGTCGCCGAACCCGGGGCTGAGCACGTCGTCTCCGACGTACACGAGGTTTCTCTCGTAACTGTACACCGGGCCGTAATTGGGCACATACGCGATGGATCCGTAATCGATGATGCGGGCATGCATCGGCATCTCCAGGCCGTCGAAATCGGTCACGCCGTAATCTATCAGATAGAATGCCTCGACGGCGTTGGAGAAGGTTCCCGCCGGGGTCACGACAGTGCCTTTCTTTATGATGCGGCAGTGCATGAACAGGTCGCTCTCAAGGGACGGAATGAGCTGGTGCGTGAACTCGTGGCCGATTCTGAGATCTTTCTCGAGGAATTTCCATGCGAGAACTTGATCGATATCTCCGTACGTCCCGATCCAGTCGCGCGTCTTCCACCAGGCGCCGCCGTGAAGGAGCATCGGACCCGGGCCATCGAAGAACTCAGTACGCTTGGGCCGCGGGTACGCCGAGGGCTTCGCCGTGAGGGCGGCGAGATACTCGGTCATAGGAGCGGGCAGCGCAACCGGCGCGCTTTGCAGCATAGGAACGATCTTGTCCGCCAGATCGGGACGCGCCTGAAGAATGTGGAGCAGCATTCTCGCTTCCCCATCGATCGCCGGTGCCGGAGCTTCGGACATCGGCCCGCCGTACACCGTCTCTTCCAGATTCTGAGCGATGACGCCGGACAAAGTCGTGTCGAGTCCGGCGAAGGCGAGTTGGAAATTCCGGTCCAGCGTCGTGACATTCGGCCCTATGGGCTGATTCCCGAGAAGCGCGATCATCTCGTCGAGGGAGGGCGCCGGCGGGACATCGAGCTCATTCTCGTACAGGATCTGGTCATTATCCCACACTCTCCACGCATACTCGTACTGCCACCAGGTGCCGTCCGCATTCGGCCAGATGGTATTGAGCGAGACGACCGTCCTCGGCGGGCAGGTGGGGCATTCGTCGTCGCATCCCCAGAACATGCCCAGAGCGGCGAGCAAACCTACAACGAACAGCAGAATCAAGCGCGAGCGTTTCATGGCGCCTCCTTCGTATATGCTTCGTATGTGCGGGGTATATGATAGTATACGGCGCCGGCTCGGGAAATGCCACCGGCAATTCAAGCCGGCAATGCCAGCCGGTAATGCCGGCCCGCGGGCTCCGTACGTTTTCAATAGCGCACCCGGCCGCCCCCTACTCCGAGTAGCTCTTATACACGAGCTCGATCCATCGTTCCGTCGGAATGAACCGCCACGACCAGGAATCCCATTCCTCGGGCAGGCCCTCTTTCTTGATTTCCTCGAGGCTCTTCCCCGCTTTCATTTTCTCCCGGACGATATTCGAGGTTGCGCGCATCATGGCGGCGTGCCTTTTGAGGCCGTAGAGCGTCGATAACGGCCCGTGTCCCGCGATGATCTTGATATTCTCGGGGAGCCGCGCAACGAGCGTGTCGATGTGCGC
>JACQXT010000137.1 GCA_016208665.1 Chitinivibrionia bacterium
CCGATGGACGCTCCGAGGATGAAACTCTGTCGATCGAGTATTTCGTTTCCCGCGAGCAAAAGGCCGAACCGCGGAGTTCGATCGTAGAGTATAAACCGCGGATAGAACTGAAAGGACGTAAACTCGCGCTTGTAGGGGCTCTCGTCTGCGCCGGCGGACCGCTCGCCGTCGTTCGGCTCGGCCGCGCCGGTCCGGAGCGGGATCGCCGCAAACGCCGTGTCGCGTCCGGCGGCCTGCTGCAGAGCGCCGACCTCCGCGTGCGGCGCGCCGCCCCCCCGCCCCCCCGGCGTCTTGAGGAAACCGCATGCGACCTCGTGCTCCCCGGACCGTTCCCCGTATTCCGCGATGCTCAAAGGTGGAAACACCGGCCGGGGATCCTCCAGAATCTCCACGCCGTATCCGCCGGCGGTATATCCGCTGTAGACCAGCGCGCCGTCGACGGGGGAAATATCCGGCATGAAGGCCCCGCCGATTACATTGGTCAGCTGGCGTATGCCGTTCGTTTCGAAGTCGAGCGCGTATATATTGAACACGCCCGTGCGGTCTGACGAAAAGACGATGCCGCCGCCTCCGGGAATCCACCGGGCGTCGCGCTCGTCGTGCGCGGTTGCAAGGATATAATGAAAGTCCCCGCCGTCGCCCCCGATCATTGCGATATTGCGATTGACTCCTTCGAAGATGCCCATGAGAATGCGGCTGCCGTCGGAAGAGAACTGCGGCGAGTAGATCTGTATGCCCGGTTCGCTCTCGTAAATCACGCGAACGTTCCCGCCGCCGGCATCCATGAGTGCGAGCCGGTGCGTACCGTCCCGGTTGAGCACGCAGGCGATGTTCGTTCCATCGGGAGAAACGGCCGGATCGGAGGCGCGGAGCCCTTTCGTGAGGCGCGTCTCCTTTTTGCTTGCCGTCTCATACCGGTAGAGGTCGTTCTGTTCCGACCCGTATCGGTCGACCTTATCCTTCCGGGAATATACGAGCGCGCCTCCGCCGGGCTCAAAGACCGCCCTCGAGTCGACGCCGCCCTTGAGCCGCTTCATGTCCGAGCCGTTGCGGCCGATCGTGTACAGAGCGGTGCCGGAGAAATCGCTTCCTTTGTTGGAGAGCAGCGCGATGCTCCGTCCGTCGGGACTCCATGCCGGCGAAACGGTCATGAAACCGTCGCGCGAAAGCACCCTGCCCTCCTGCAGGCGCTCGCGAATCGCCGCGGCCTGCCTCGCGTATCGCTCCCGCATCCATGCCTTCCACTCGCCGTAGAGTTCGTTCCCCGTATGCCCCGTGCTTTTCCTGAGCGCGCCGTTGAACGAAACGCGAACGGGCGAGCGCATCGCCTGAAGGGCCCCGCGGAGAGACTCGGCGCCGTACCGTTCGACGATGTAATTGACGAGTCCGAAACCGTGATCGTACACCTGCTCGTTGCCCATGCTCGTGTGGCCGAAGAACCCCATTTCGTCGTACGTGAGCATCTTATCCTCGAGCACCGCGCAGCGCAGTATCATATCCCGGTGCGTATCCCAACAGTCGTACTGTTTCAGCGGAGACTGAAACTGCGCCACCCCTTCGGCGAACCAGCTCGGCGTCACGCTGCCGGCCAGCGGGTAGGACGCGATGTTGCTCGGGTATCCGGTCAGGACATCGGGGCGTTTCTCCTTCTCGAAATCAATCAACTGGAAATAGAGGGCCGGCACGCGCCGGGTGAATTTGAAACCGACTTGAAGCGAGATCATGTGCGCATATTCGTGGATGACCACGTTCTGAATCCATTTCGCGGTGCCCCGGAATCCGAACTCCAGGTTCGTCGCCCATATCTCGATCTTGTTGTCGTAGTAGTAGGTGGCTCCGTTTGCGTAATCGTCGGTATCCTTGATGACGAAATGAACCTTGCCCTTCGGCTCGTAATGATACACGGCGGCGAGAAACGGGTGCACCTCTTCGGCCACGTGCGCCACCTGCGCGGCCGTCCATTCTTCTCCCTGGTGGTAATGCACTTCGAAATGCTCTGTGCTGATCGTGCGCCACCGGAGGGACGTGTTGTTGTAGGCCCGAGCATCAAGGCAGGCGATTGCCAGAAAGCTCAAAACGGCGAAGAAAACGCGCTTGGACATCATTGTTTTCATGGGGGTAGACCGGTGTATACTCGACTCGCTATCCGGGTTGATGACAATCAGGGGAAGGCATGCGACCCGCCGTCGATCGCTTTTTGAGAACATACGCCGCAACTGCAGAAAAGTCAACAGAAAGGCGCGCCCGCGAGCCCGACGAACCGCCGCTTGAATCACGGCCGGCGTTCGCGCGCGCCTTTTTTCCGTTTCTCATCGGCAGTTTGCTTGGGATTGAGCGTTTCATATACGAATTCAACGAACGCCCTCGCCGTCGCCGACAAGGTGCGGTTGGTCTTTGTGTAGAGGGTCAGTTCCTGCGCCATCGAAAGGCTCGGGACTGAGAGCCGCGTCAGAAGCCCCTGCCGTATCTCCAATCCGATCGCGACCTCGGGCAATATGGCGAGCCCCAACCCGGCCATTGCCATTCGCTTGATTGTCGCAACGTTGGATGATTCGATCGTGTATTCGATATCCAGCGCCAATCGTTTGAAGAGCCCGTCCATCATCGTTCGGGTGGGAGATCCCTCTTCGTACGCGATGAATTGATGCTCCTCCAGTTCGCGCGGGGAGATATTCTCCCTCCCCGCAAGCGGATGCTCGGGAGCGGCGACGAGAAACATCTTGTTCTTCTTCAGCTCGAGCGCCGTCAAGTCCGGATATTTCCGCGACCACGTGATGATGGCCGCATCCGCCTTGCCCGCTTGCACCATCTCGATGACTTCCCTCGAATGTTTGAAATCGATCGATACCTTGACGTCGGGATACCGCTCCTTGAAGCTCTTCAAGATTGCGGGCAACACATAGATTCCGATGCTGTTGACCGTCGCGATGGACACGCGGCCGGACACCGAGTGTTCCGCCTCCTGGATACTCGATCGGAGCATGCCGACTTCGGGGAATATCCTGTCCGCCACCTGGAATGCGATCTCGCCCACATCGGTCAGCTCCACGCCCGTCTTCTTCCGGTTGAAGAGCGTCGTCCCCAGTGCCCGCTCGAATTGTTTCAACTGGATGCTGAGCGACGACTGGGAAACCATGAGCTCCCGCGACGCCTCGGTAAAACTCTGCTTTTTGGCGATCACATAGAAGTAATAGAAATGATTCATATTGAACGGCAACATACGCGATCCTTTGCATGTCGGGGTGAATGCCCTGCCGGGGCGCCCTCCGCCGTCCCCGGCGCCTGTTCTCGGCGCCGCGGGTGCGAACGCGGCTAAATTATCATATATATAATCAATATTACAATTATACTTTTTATATTTTACATATATTATTTCCGCGTCTATATTATGTATGAAGCCGGTGAAAGGGAGGTTTCAGGGCAGCCTGTTAATGGAAAGCCCGGTAAGGAAGCACAACGTACGCTTTGCCTTGTGCCCGAAGGGATAGAGACACCGGCTTCATGATGAAAATCAGGCGGTGTATTCGACATAGAGAGAAGAACACAGGGAGAAGGTTGAACGCGAAGGCCGATTTCTGAGTCCCCACCAGAGAAAGTAGCATGGCGAAGAGCCATGCTACTTTTTTTGCTTTCGCGGGCGCCCTGTTTCTCAGTATAGTTCAAGCATGCGACACTCCACCATCCGCGCCGCAGGAACCATTGCCCTGGCGGCGTGCGCGGTTCTCTTCGGCCATACGGCGGCGTTTTCCCAAGCCGAGCCCGACACAATCCCTGAAGTCAACGGCATGATCTACATACCCGCCGGAGAGTTCCTCATGGGGTCGTCGGCCGAAGACGTCAAGAATCAAGCTGAAATCGACGAATTCCCCCAACGTCTCGTTTTTGTCGAAGGTTTCTACATCGACATGTTCGAAGTCACCAATATCCAGTACAAACTCTTCGCCGACTCGATGAAGGTCAAGCCGCCGTCCCATTGGATCGACGGCGACTATCCCGTCGGCATGGATGGATACCCCGTCGTCGGCGTGACGTGGCACGACGCCCAGAAGTACGCGCGCTTCGTCGGCAAGAGGCTTCCCACCGAAACCGAATGGGAAAAGGCGGCGCGCGGGACAGACGGAAGGAAGTATCCCTGGGGGAATGAATTCGACAATACGAAGTGCAACAACGGCCCGCAGCTGGCGCAAATCGCCGATTTCGAAGCCGGAAAAAGCCCGTTCGGAGTCTTCAACATGGCGGGCAATGCAGCGGAATGGGTCGACGCGTGGTACACCCCCTACGTGAGAACGGAGCACGACCGGCTCGATCCCGATATGCCGGAACACAAGCCTTTCTACGGCAATAAGAGGTATCGCGTGTACCGCGGGGGATCGTGGAATAGCTTCGGCAAGTATCTGCGCTGCGCCAATCGGGAAAAGGCCCGCCCCGGCGAGCGATGGAGCTTCATCGGATTCCGCTGCGCCATGGACCCGCCGTGGAAGGATGCGCGTTAATCCTCTCCCCTCAGAACTCTCAGCGCATTGCCTCCGAGTATCTTCTTGACCGTGTCGACCGGCATTCCCGTTCGCAGGAGACGCTCGGTGAGAACCGGCATCATGCCGATGTCCTCGAGGCCGGCCGGAAATGAGGGGACCCATCCGTCGAAATCCGACCCCAGCGCGATTGCGTCGTCACCCGCGATCGAGCGGAGGTACTGAATAGCAGCCACGACGCAATCGACGGACCCGAAGAGAGATTTCGTCAGATACCCGGGATGGAACACGACGCCGATGACGCCGTTCTTGTCGGCGACTTTTTTAGCGGCATAATCCGAGATGTTCCTCCACATCGGCCGCAACCCGCGAAAGCCGGTGTGCGACACGATGGGCGGCTTCGTACACGCCTCCACCGCATCGATGAGACTGCGTTCTCCCAGGTGCGCGAGATCCACGATCATGCCCGCCGATTCCATGCATTCGATGAGAGCGAATCCTTCCTTCGGGAGCGGCCGAGCGGCCCACCGCCGCATGGTGGATGGAAATGCCGCGCGGCAGGGCGTCAGGTGCGCCAGAGTTATGCTCCAAAGCCCCATGGCCCGATACCCGGCGATTTCATCCCGGTCCGCGCGAATCCCGTGGGCTCCCTCGCACGTGAGAAAAAAAGAGGGAACGCCTCTCTCGCGGGCATTGACTATGTCATCCGGTTGCCGGACGAATTGGATGTCGCGCTCGAGCGTTTTCGACCACGCGCCGACCCGCTCGAGCGACCTGCGAATGCCTCCGCCCCGCCGTCCGAGACCGAAGGAGAGCACGGGGAGAGAGAAGCCGATCAGGTTTACTCCTCCGGTGCGCATGCGCGGAATATCGACGTGCACGCAGAAGGGGCTGTGCGGGAGCGGATTTCGATGCCTCTTCTCCAGCCGGTAGCCGAACCGGAAAACGAGAAACAAAGTGTCTGCGTGCAGATCGACGACAATCGCCTGCTCGTGAACCTTTCGGGCCTCCGTGGAAATACTGGGCTCTCGCTCCATGGGTACCGCCCCCGCCGGCGCGCCGCCGCTCCGGAGAGTGTTCCTCGATGGTCATGAAACCGCTATAAGTGTACCTTCAGGTACACCTTCTCCGCAACGAGCTTCCGCAAAATGCACATCAGTCTTTTCTATCGTAGTCAATATAAACAACTTATATCATTATTGCCGCTTTCCTGCATTCGGGGCACCGGAGTTGCAATTTCAATTAACCGGAATCGGAATCGTAAATCGTCAAGGCCCGTTCAGGCCTTCCGTTTACCGGCAACGCAAAGAAACCGACTCTTATCGGAAAGGAGTTCGCATGAAACACGGAATGCTGTTTGTCATCACTCTCATTCTAGCGGCATTGTTCTGGATGCCCGCATGCCAGAGCCCGGATGATACCGGTACGCTCGACCAGGACCTGCTGACGCGGGAACAAACGATCGATCTCGACGATCCGTACGGCGGATTCAACCTCGCCGACGAACCGGCCGCATTCGACGACCCGGTCCTTCTGAGCGAGTTTTCGGGAGCCGAGGATGTCGCATACGAGGATCCGTTGGAAGTGCAGGCCCGCATCAGTGAGGCCGAACGGATGCGCATCAACCGGTTCTTCGTCCGCGTCACCTGGGGAAATCTGGAACGGGATTCCACGATCGCGTTCGTCACCGATTGGAGCGGTTCGCTTACGGTCGACAGCGGCTTCGTGCTCTTGAAGCGAGTCATCGAATTCGAGCCGGAAGACAACATCGTGCCGCGGGTGAGCCCCGATCTTTTGGAGTGGGTGTCGCACACGGGCCTCTCGTTCGACGGCATCATCGTCAAGATCCTCCCGGCTCCCGCTCCCAGCCTGACCTCTCTGTGCAACGACACGAACACGGTCGTGCACTTCGATTTCGGACCGTTCACCAGATCGTACGACCTTGCCGAACTTCGCGATATTCATGAAGTCATTCCCGTCGACGACGCCGGCAACGCCGTCTCGATCGACGCGATCCGCATCGACCCGACTTCGTGTCCGCAAGGCTTCTTGCGCGGCGTATGGAAGGATGTTCCCGAAAGGCCGGGCGGCGTATTCTTCGGGAAATGGGAGACGGAGAGCGGCATGATCATGGGACACCTCCGGGGCGTGTACGGAGTCAACTCCAAGGGCGATCACGTCATGTTCGGAAAGTACATCGATTGCTCGGGCCGCTTCAGAGGCATGATCCGAGGCCGCTACTGGCACGGCGAAGAAGAGGGACAGGGCGGCTTTGCCGCCGTGTGGATGGACAGAAACATGCTCTTCCTCGGCGAGCTCAAAGGCGGTTGGAAAACCGGGGAGAGTCAATACGGAGACGGATTCTTCCGCGGCCAGTGGCGCATGCGCTGCCGTGAAGGAATGTAGGAGTTACCCCCTGCTGCGGGGGAAGAACGGCGTCGGGAGCCTGCGGTACTGCGCCGCGGGCTTCGGCGCCGTTTGGTATTGAAGCTTACGATTGACTCGTTACGCAGGCCGCGACGGCCGGCCGGAAATCCCCCTGCGCCGGCCGCCCCGCACGAACGCTTACTCATCCCGGAGCGTGTAGTCCCCGCCCTCGGGAAACACCTTCTGAATCGCCTCCAGCATCCAATCGTGAAACTTGCCGTTGCCGGCGACGATGTGGCCCGACTCCATGTAATCCCTGCCGCCGAAAAAGTCGGTGACCCTCCCCCCGGCTTCCTCGATGAGTACGATGCCGGCGGCCATGTCCCATGGACTGAGGGTAAGCTCCCAGAATGCATCCAGCCTGCCGGCCGCCACGTATGCAAGATCCAGCGTCGCGGAACCCGCGCGCCGCACGCCCCGTGAATTGGCGAAGAAGAAGCGAAAGGTTTTCAGGTAATCATCCAGGTACCGGTGCGCGCGGAAGGGGAATCCGGTCCCCAGGAGCGTCCGGCGCCTGTCGTCCATGGCGCTGACATGTATCACACTGCCGTTGAGAAAAGCCCCCGCGCCTATCACCGCATGGAACAACTCGTTGCGCATCGGATCGTAGGTGACGCCCACTACCATCCGGCCCTCGCTCTCCAGGGCGATGCTGACCGCAAACATGGGGAATGTGTGAATATAGTTCGTCGTGCCGTCCAGGGGATCCATGAACCAGCGGCGCGCGGCGCGCGCATCGATGCCTTCGTTCACTTCGCCGCCCAGGTGTTCCTCCGCAACGATAAAATCGCCCCGGAACGCCCCTCTGATGCCGGATACCAGCATGTCCTGGGCTTTGATATCCACGGTGGTGAC
>JACQXT010000103.1 GCA_016208665.1 Chitinivibrionia bacterium
CGCGCGAGCAGGTCGGTCAGGGTCTGCGGCGAAGGCAGGTCGCGTCCCCAGGTGCCGAGGTGCACGCCAGTGAGCACCACCTCCCGGAAGCCGGCGGCCGCGAGCTTCGTCACTCGCGCGATGACGTCCGCGCCGGCAAGGCTGCGGTTCGGCCCACGCGCCAAAGGGACGATGCAGTAGGCGCAGCCGGCGTCGCAACCATCCTGGATTTTCACGAAGGCCCGGGTGTGTCCGGGGAACACGGTGACCGGGGTGAAAGCCGGCTTCGTCCCGGCGGCGAGCGCCGCGGCAGCGAGGCGCTGCCGGGACGGCCGGCCCTCGTCGTCGATGTGGTCGAAGACGGTCTCTTTTTCCCGGTTGCCGAGGATGAGGTCGACCTCCGGCATCTCCGCGACTGCCCCGGGTTGAGCCTGGGCGTAACAGCCCGTGGCGATCACGGTGGCCTCGGGGTTCAGTCGCCGGGCCTTGCGCAGCGCCGCGCGGCAGCGTGAATCCGACTGGACCGTGACGGTGCAGGTGTTCACGACGACGACATCAGCCGGCTCTCCGAAAGCGACGGGGCGCCAGCCCCGCTCCAAGAACTGACGCTCGATGTCGTTCGTCTCGTGCTGGTTGAGCTTGCAACCGAGGGTGTGCAGGGCGACGGTCTTCCTGCCGGAGGGAATGCGCCCGTCGGCGGGTTTCGTGGCAGATGCTTGCGGAAGTCGAGGCATGGACTCAGTCCCGGGACAAGGAGCGCGCGCCCGCTGCGTTCATGCCCGGATCGGTGCCGGGGAACAGGTCGAGGACCGGGTCATGCCGGCCGCGGCTGCCGGAGTGCTGATCGCCGGGAGCTCGGCCCGGCCGAGCGCAGCGACGGGTGCGGATACCAGACACATTGCTCTCGCGTTCGCCTCCTTGACTGCGCGAGATTTACACGCTCGCTGAGGGCTGTCAACCTCCGAGGCCGACACGTCATGGTCTGACCGCGGCATCGGCGCCGGCAGGCGTCAGCCGGATGACCACCCTCGAACCGGGAGCCCCGCGTCCAATCCCTTGCGGGCGCCTTGGAACTTGCCTTTGCCTCTTCCTGTTGAACGGTAGCCCTCTTGCAAGCGAGATCGGTCAGCTACAACGCCTTATAAGGGTTGGCCGGTCATTCATAGTGACTCCACATTCGAATGACCTTCACGATCTTCACTTTGTCCAGGAATAGATGAGACGGCGGTGGATGTTGATTCTGCGCGAATAGGCACCGGATAGATCACCGACAAGCTTCTCGAAGGGCGGGGGATTCTGATAAGGATTGTCTGCCAGCACCGCGAGAAGGCCTTCGATGTTGGCCCTCAATCCAGCGGACGAGATCTTCTTCGCGTCCTTCTGTGCGTCCTTGGTGAACGCAACTTCCCATTTCACCAGCCCGGTTCCTTTGAACAGGATTTTATGGATGTCTTCAATCCCTTACGAATAGACTCCCTCATGCCGGGAACTGACAAAAGGTAGACCGTTTCCTGAATCGCATTCCAATCGTCCTCGGACACAAGAACAGCGTTCACGCGTTTTCCTGTGATGACAACAGGTTCGTGAGTTGAGGACGCATCGTCAATCAGACGGTAAAGCTTGGTTCGTGCCTTGCTTGCCGTGAGAGTTGCCATCAGCCTTCCCTTCCTTTGATTCCTGGGCTAAGGTACGCAATAACGTACGCGCTGTCAAGTGCTTCAATGTTCTTCTTGTTCAGGCCAACGTAGCACTTAGCCGCGTGGCGCGCTTGCCTGCCCGTATTTGCCCATTGCACATTGACTGACCTTAGCCTCAAAGGGCAGAAATGCAAGCGTGACGGTCAGCTACAACGCCTGATTAGATTTCGCGTTTATAGACGTTCTTCCGATCGCCGATTCTGAGAATGAGGATCTCAGATGCTATCAGGTTCGATTCAGGCCTCTTGATCAACTCGTGCTCAATCAAGTCCATGATCCGTTTCGCCTCGGCCCTCGACAGGCTCTTAAGGTCACGGTGGACGGACTTCTTGTAGACAACGCTATATGCCAAGCGACTTCCTCATATCTTTGGAGGAAACGATTTCATCGCCCTTGTCATGTAGACGATCGAGAGCTATCTGGAGATCTGCGTAGTCTTCCATGTAGGATTCCAGTGCTTTCTGGATGATGAAAGAGCGCGGTCTTTCTGTTTCTTTGGATATGCTGTCGAGCTGGTCTGCGAGATTCTTGGGAAGCCGGACGGACACTGCTGTACTCACAACGCACCTCCTGTCACTGTTGTATTACAATGTATGCGTTGGCGAGCGTCATGTCAATTGTGTTTTTAGAAATCTAGCAGTTGATTAGACGGCATTGCTTCGGTCTTCTCTGCCGTGATGTACCTATGAAGTTTCTCCGCGTGCTCTCTGGCACGGCCCTCGACCTCTTCTCTTGTATTGTAGACATTTGGGATGAAGATCATTCCGTGCGAGACAATGGGCCTGTGATACACCATGCCGGTCAGATTGGACATTTGCCGCAATGGCTTCAGAAGATCTCCAATTGTGTAGTTGTTGTAGCCACTTTCACAGTACGCGTCCACTGGACCACCGACGGTCGTGGACACGAGGAAGTGCTTACCCTTGAGCTTGTCTCCAGTTGATCCATATGCGAAACCGTACGTGAGAACCTGATCCATCCATTCCTTCAGAATCCCAGGAACGCTATACCAGTAGAAGGGAAACTGGAATACAACAGAGTCCGCCTTGCGAAGGGCATCCTGCTCGGTATCGACCTTGAACGTGAATGATGGGTACTCCTGATGTAGATTCTTGATCGTGACTTGGGAAAGAGAACGAATTCTGTCAACGATTATCCGATTCGCGATCGACGTCTCATCGAGACTCGGATGAGCAACTACCACGAGCGTATTCATTGGCTGCCCTCCTTGTTGGTTGTTCCGTCTAACGTTGCGTATAGCCGACTGGCGCGCTTGCGGGCGACTTGGAACCCGCCTTCACTTCTTCCCGTTGCACGGTAGCCCTCTTGCAAGCGTGATCGGTCAGCTACAACGCTTGGGTAGCCGACACTTTCATTCAGCCCTTCAATGACCTGATCGATTTCCTCTGGTGACACTCGAGCAATCCGCTTTCCGATACGTTCCACGGACAGAGTGCGAATCTGACTGATCTTCACCCAGGACCGCTTTGGTAAACCTGTAGCCGTTAGTTCGAAGGCGAGCGGGAATCCCGCCCTTTGAGGTTGGCTGGTCAGGGCCACCGCGATTACAACACCCGATCTTTCATTGAAGACATCTTGGCTGAGCACCAAGACCGGCCTCTGGCCTGATTGTTCGTGCCCTTTGGTGGGATCGAGGTTGGCCCAGTAGACCTCACCTCTTAGTATTCTGGCCATTCGCCCATGTCCTGCGAGATGCCTTCTTCGGCGAGGGCCCTCTCGAACTTTGGATCGAGCTTGGCGCATTCACGGGCGAGGCGACTGCGATTGACTCTGGACAGCTTCTCCTGGACTGCCTCCTGAATAGCTTTGCTTCTATTCGGAAAGACCTTGGACGAAACCAGCCGATCGAGCTTCCCTAGAAGTTCTTCTTCGATTGAGATCGCGATCTTCGCAGTTCCCATCTGCATTCACCTCCGGTATTACATTACGTCATACCTTCGGTCTTTTCAAGTATTTCTTTCCAACGTAGCGTTTAGCAGGCTGCTGAAAAAGCCCATCTGCTGCGTTACGCTCACCCCTCGTCACAGCGGCGTGCACCGGCACGCCTCATTCCTCGGGTTTTCGCAGGCCTTGCATCCGGAGCTTTTTGATCAGCNTTACGCTCACCCCTCGTCACAGCGGCGTGCACCGGCACGCCTCATTCCTCGGGTTTTCGCAGGCCTTGCATCCGGAGCTTTTTGATCAGCCTGCCCGTTTCGAGTTTTTCAGCAGCCTGTTAGCCGCAGGCGCGCTTGCCTGCCCGTATTAGCCCATTGCACATGGACTCGATTCAGGACGCAAAGGGCAGAAATGCAAGCTTGACCGTCGGCAACAACGCCTTATAAGGGTTAGGCCTTCCTCTTCTCTACCAGGGTCCCAGAAACAAATTTGTGGAGGACGCTGGAGATCAAGGTTTGGTAGGGCAGCCCCTCTTGTGCCGCAATCACTTGAACTTGGTCCAGGTCTTTGGATGACACGCGAATATTGATTCTCTTGTCCTTCGTCAGTGTGTTGCGAGCCGCAGAACGAAGCTTACGCGCCTCCGCCTTTGGATTCTTGACCGTCCGCCATTCTCCACGTTCATAAGAATCAAGAATATTCTTCTCTTCTGCTTGGGCTTCGATTCTCTTCATCTCATTTCCCCTTGTACTTGGACGAGGCCTTTCTGCTCGGGATAATGGTCTTGAGGAATATGGTGTCGCCTTCTTCCACGAACGGGACCAAGTAAGCGTAATCACTGATCCGAACGACGGCGATCTTCTGCCTTGGATACGCTTTTTGATTTGGGTGCTCGAGGATATCGAGAACGTCCTCCCGCTCGATGAGAATCACTACCTGCTCGAAGCATACACCCCTATTGGCTTTCAGCCACTCGTTCTTCTCATTGCTCCAATCGAATGCCGACATGGACTATACTTATGACGGTGTGTGCCTTTTGTCAATCAGATCTTGAGGCACCGAGTAGGCCGAGGGCCGTTAACCGGCCCCGGCCCCTCTCAGAACCGTACGTGACAGTTTCCCGTCATACGGCTCAAGCACTTCGTAAGGCCTCCGTTGATGAAGAGAGACCCGGCTGTCGCGTGAGCCCCGCATGGTCAGATCGTACAGCCGGCCTGGAGCGGATGCAACCGCGCCCAGCGCCAGAGTTGCCAGAAGATGCAGGAATTCCTTTTTCAGCCTCATATTTCTTTGCTCCCACGACGATCTCTTCCCCTGTTCTCTTGGTTTCCTGATTCCGGTACTTCTCCGGGGTCGCTTCTAGCGTCTTTACTAGAGGCGAGTTCCAGAAATCCAAGCGGCCGCGCTTCGTTCCGGTCGTTTTAACTCGGGCAGAAATCTCACGCCTTCTCGCGGTCCTGCGGCCGGCAGTGATCAAGTTCCTAGGGTTCTGCCCGATCGATCCCGACGACACTCCCACCCGGCGGCTCGCCCGGGCGCGCCACTGCCTCGGCGTCGGCCAGAAGCGGATGGCAATAATGATCGGGATCGATCCCAACGTCATCTGGCGGCTGGAGTCGGAGACCTGGGAAGGGCAGAAGGAGTATCTGAGAAAAGCTTCAAGCTCACTGAAATATCCGCAGTAAATTACTAAAACGACCAGCCAGCCTTGAAATTATGTAAGGTCTGCAATTCTGAGGTTTCAGCGCTTTCCCCCCACAGATATACTGGTCCAATTTGTACTTCTGCGGTGAACCCGCCTTTCATCGAATATTTATATCCCAGGAAGCCTCCTGCATGTGCGCCGACGAGATATTCTATAGGGTTTTCGATCTGAGCATTCGCGTCAACATATCCGGCATCTGCGCCTACCATTATGCCATGGGTGAAGGAACCAAGAAGGTAGTAACGGAATTGGGCACCTACCTCCAAGATACCGCTTGTCTTGCCTTCATCGGTGATCTTGCCCGCTCCCAGCATCGCGGCGACGCTCATTTTGGGAGTCAACAGTAGCTCACCTGTTAGATGAAGTTCTGGATTCAAGAGATGAAAGGGAGAGATGGTAATCGTCATATTGTGCTGTGATGCCGCTTCTGCGGCATGGACCGAAACGAAAGAGCCGATAAGGAACGTGAATGCGATAAATAAGCGCATCACAGGAGTCCTCCTTAGCATGTCTGAAAACCTATCCGTAAATTGCAGTGACAATTTTCTGTACCTGTGGTTTTTGAAAGACCTTCAGATCCTTCACGGCTTTCGGCATTATCGCTATGCTGTATTTCATTTCCTTTCTTTCATTTTAGAGTCGAACGTAGCGTTTAGCAGGCTGCTGAAAAATTATTTTGGGATGACATCCATGAAAACAACGAGCCTCCAGGATGCCCTACAAGCCGAGATTTCGGGTCAGTCCATATCTGGCCCACCACTTGTTGATGCATCTCTGAGCTCCTTGAAACGTTTTTCAGCAGCCTGTTAGCACTACAGCGAATCATAGCCGATCACCTCACGCTTGCCAGCGCAACGAGGCGCCTCTTCCGATGCGCCAGATAGGCTTGGTGATTGCGGCGGGTGTGGTAGCGGATTATCAGGAG
>JACQXT010000104.1 GCA_016208665.1 Chitinivibrionia bacterium
GTTCCGCGTCTTTTCGCCGCCTGACCATGGCGGACGTCGTTTCCCCGGAGGTCCGGAGCAGGATGATGTCCGGCATCCGGGGGAAGAACACGAAGCCCGAGCTGGCCATCCGCAGCGGCCTCCATCGGCGTGGGTTCAGGTTCCGCCTCCATGCAAAAGGCCTTCCGGGGAAACCCGATCTGGTATTCCCTCGTTTCCGGGCGGTTATATTCGTTCATGGATGCTTTTGGCACGGACATGCCTGTCCGTTGTTTAGACTCCCTAGAACGCGCGCAGACTTCTGGCGGGAAAAGATCGTCAGGAACCGCAGCAACGACGACAGGGCCTTGGCGGCCTTGGCGGCCGGTTCGTGGCGTGTGGCCGTCGTGTGGGAGTGCAGCCTGCGGGGGAAAGGCGCCCCAGGGGTGGAGCAGGTTTGCGACAAAATTTCGGCATGGTTGCGCAGCGAAACGCGGAAGATCGAACTCGCCCGTTAGTCGACCAGCCGGAGGGCCCTCAAAGCGTCCTCGGTGACGGATGGAGAGCGCTTTCCTGCCATTTCTTCGGCGAGCCTCGTCGCCACCGCCGACGGCTTGTCGGAGAAGACCCCGAACATTGAAAACTCGGTCGCCAGCATGGGCTTGTAGTTGAGACTACCCCCGCTCGTTCCGGTGATCGTCGTGTCGGCCCCTGATTTTCCAGAAACCCTTCCAGCGATCTTGGCAATCGCGGCCTCGTCGAGCACTCGGCCGATGATTGCAGTCCTGTCCCTAGCCCTAAGATCGTTGAGCATATACATGGAGCCAACTTCCTTCGACCACCTTGGCTTGATCATCAGGGTGTGCAGCACTCGCACGCCGCAGGACGCGAGCATGCCGAGGACGTTCAACTCTCCCACGTTGATGCCAAATTTGAGCGGCGAACCATAGGGAAACTTGTGCTTGACCTCGAATAGCCAGGGGCCGTCTTCGGCGACAAATATCCTGTCCAGGTTCCAGACGGCGCGGAACCACGGCTGCACACCGCAGTTAATGAGCAGGCGCGGGAGCAGGACGTGTTCGGCGAGTCGGTCGCCGTATTGGTCCATGAGGAACCCCCAAATGGCCTTGCGCTGACGCGAGGCGTCGCGAACTGAGTGATCCACACTGAATTCGGTCCGGAGTGCTGTCGCCAGAGGGGATAGCAGATCGTCGAGTGGAACTGGTTCCTTTTCCCGCTTGCCCTCACGAACGCGCGATCCCGCGAAGCCATGTCCCTCGATGCGTTCCACCAGGAAAACGGCGAAGCGCTTCTCCAAGGCTTGAAGATATCTGCCTAGCCCCGGAGTCCGGGTTCGTGCCCACACGACGGCGATCCATCTATCTGGCTCATGCCCCCGGTCGGTCACAACCGTCTCGATATCCAAGGGGAGTATCTCCGGAAGCGCAGTCGGGATGTTCTCCACGAACTGGTCAAAAAGGCTTTCGACCACAAGGCCCTCGACGAGTTGGTGTTTGTCGGCCGACAGGATATTCTCCGCCATAGCGGGGTCGCTCAAATTCAGATCGTCCAGGTTTCCCCAGGGTGTTTTCATAAACGCGGGGCCCTAGAATTGCGGCGAATGGGCAGTACGCCCTTCCTGTAACATGCCGGGACAATATCAGAACGATCGTTCCGGGGAAAGGAGTTTGGGTGAAAAGGGGATATCTCTCGGAGTATTTCACGGGCGTCGCGATCAAGACGCTAAGTGCGGTCGAAGCCGATCTCGTCCATTCCCATCAGCACGAGTTCAACGGCGTAGAGGGGCTCAAGAAAGTTCTCGGCCAAGCAGTCGGAAAGAAAACGTTCCCGGCTCGATTCGTCTATCTATGCGATCACGACGAAGAGGCCGTAACGGCAGACGGCTTCCTGACCTGGTATGACGCGAGAGAGAGACATCCGAGCCGCAGCGAGCATCGCCTCTATTTTCCGACAACTTCTGTATCGATGTGCGCCGCTGCGGGCGATCTGCTGGTCATTGGCATTCGCACCGACGGGTCCGCGCTGGTAGTCATCGCCGAAGGGGAATCGACCGTAGCGAACCAAATCCGGTGGCTCTTTGGTTTCTCCGATCTCGCCCATCCGGGCTTTTCCGTGAAGGCCGAGACTGAAAGCGATCAGGTCAAACTCGAATACGCATCAAACCTCATCCTCGACTTGATCGGCGTCGAGCGGGAGGAGCCCAAAGAGGCAGGCACGTTGCTGGACGCCATAGTCGAAAAGTTCGGCCTGGTGTTTCCCTCAACGAGAGAATTTTCTGCATATGCCCGGGGCACACTTACCCTCGACCCGAGGGATGATCCGGACGCAGTGCTCGTCGCGTGGATGGATCGGGAGGAGGTGCTGTTTCGGACGCTCGAGCGACACCTGATCGGCGAACGGCTCCAAACAGGATTCGATGGCGATGTTGATGGTTTCATTTCGTTCTCCCTCTCCGTGCAGAACCGACGAAAAAGTCGGGTTGGCTTCGCGTTGGAAAATATTCCCTGGTATTGCCGAGTATCGCGATCCGCTGTTTCCGGTTACTCGTCTCACAGTGCTAGGTGTAAAGACGACTTGCAAGGATCGGTGGAGGCAAGTGCTTGCAGAAGCAGACAGGGTTGATGACAAGCATCTTCTAACGCTTGAGCCCAGCATTTCCAGAGCGCAGACCGAGGAGATGCGGGCTAAAAGATTAGCGCTCGTCCTGCCCCGAGCAATTCACTCATCATATGACGAAGTGCAGCGCGACTGGCTTATCGACGTTGCATCGTTCATTGGCATCGTTAGGGAAAGGCAGGGCGCCGTATAACCGAGAATCAAAAGTCATATCGTGTGGCGGTGTTTCTAGCAGCCAGTCTATAGATTGCTGTCGTATGACGTAGATGTAAATGGAGCACCGGAGGTATCATCAAGCAACTGGCGATGGTCTAGGATCGAAATGATGTGATGGCCGCGAAACAGCCACCAGTTCTTTTCGAGCAGTCCGCGCTTTGCCTTCTTTTCGCTTCGTGATTCCTTCTTTGTAGCGGGCGGAGTGTCGGTGGCGATTTGCGCCTTGGCTTCTTCTTTGGCAGCCCCGGCAAGATGCTTCGCGAGATCATAGATCGAGACCTTGATCCGCCCGCCCACTTTGGTTATCGGAATGGGGAAACGGTTCTGGCTCCTAAGATTGGCCTGCTGTCCCGTGCTGACTCCAAGAATGGCTTCCAAGTCCTCAGGGTCCAACAAAACCTTGTCTCCGTAGCGTTTGCGCAGGTCTTCAAGGATGATCGCGAACACGTTTTCCCTGGTCGTTAGGAAACGCAAATAAAACGCACGACATTCATGATTTCGGCTGATTTGCCATGATGAACACCAGATGGGAATCTAATAAATAATAAATTAAAACAACAAGTAACAAATTTTTCTGAAATTCACTAGATAAACCGTTTGGCTGATGTCGCCCATTTGGAATGTCCGGCCATAGTCGTTTCCCTGGTTGCGCGGGTTTGCCGCGATGTTGTAATTTAGAATTGCAAATTTTAGCATCCCGGGAATCCCAGCCATGAACCAGTCCCTGCCTATCGCCAGGAGCGGCGAGGTCGAGCTTGCCCTGCTGTCGCAGCTCGCCAATCGCCATGGTTTGATCACCGGCGCCACCGGCACCGGCAAGACGGTGACCCTGCAGCGCATGGCGGAACAACTCTCTGCCGCCGGGGTGCCGGTGTTCCTCGCCGATGCCAAGGGCGATCTGTCCGGCCTCGGCGCCGCCGGGGTCGCCTCCGAGAAATTCCAGGCGCGGCTGGATCGGCTCGGCATCAAGGACTGGCAGCCGCAGGCCAGCCCGATCATGTTCTGGGACGTGTTCGGCGCCGCCGGTCATCCGGTACGTGCCACGATTTCCGACATGGGTCCGCTCCTGCTTGGGCGCCTGCTCAACCTCAACGACACCCAGGCCGGCGTGCTGCAGGTGGTGTTCAGCGTCGCCGACGACCAGGGCCTGCTGCTGCTGGATCTGAAGGACTTGCGCGCCATGGTGCAGCATGTCGGCGAAAACGCGGCCCGGTACAAGACCCAGTACGGCAACGTCTCCGCCGCCTCGATCGGCGCCATCCAGCGCGGCCTGCTGACCCTGGAAGAGCAGGGCGGGACCAGCTTCTTCGGCGAACCGATGCTTGATATCGAGGACCTGATGCAGACCCAGGATGGGCGCGGCGTGATCAACGTGCTGGCGGCCGACAAGCTGATGAACTCGCCGCGCCTCTACGGCTGCTTCCTGCTCTGGCTGCTGGCCGAACTGTTCGAGCAACTGCCCGAGGCGGGCGACCTGCCCAAGCCCAAGTTGGCCTTTTTCTTCGACGAGGCACACCTGCTGTTCAGCGACGCGCCGCCGGCCCTGTTGGAAAAGGTCGAACAGGTGGTGCGCCTGATTCGCTCGAAGGGCGTGGGCGTGTATTTCGTCACGCAGAACCCGCTCGACATCCCCGATGCCGTGCTCGGCCAGCTCGGCAACCGCGTGCAGCACGCCTTGCGCGCCTTCACGCCGCGCGACCAGAAGGCGGTCAAGGCCGCGGCCGACACCCTGCGCGCCAATCCGGCCTTTGATGCGGCGACGGCGATAACCGAACTCGGCGTCGGCGAGGCGCTGGTCTCCTTTCTCGACGATCATGGCCGGCCGACCGTGGTCGAGCGCGCCATGGTGCTGCCGCCGGCCTCGCGCATCGGACCGCTGACGGCGGAGGAACGCCGTGCCGCGATCGCGGCCTCAC
>JACQXT010000108.1:0-952 GCA_016208665.1 Chitinivibrionia bacterium
TGCGGGTCGGGCGTCATCGCCTTGTCGCTGGCGTTGCGGAATCCCCGCCTTGCCGCCGTGGGTGTCGATATCAGCCCGGAGGCGATCCTGACGGCTCGCAACAACGCCGAGATGCACGGCCTCTCCGCGAGGGTCGAATTTGCAATCGGCGATGCGGCGGAGTACCTGTCCCGTGAGGAGGCGCGTTTCGATGCGGTTGTCTGCAATCCTCCCTACATCGCGTCGGGCGAGATGCGCTCCTTGGCGCCGGAAGTGAGGGAGTTCGAACCGCTGGAAGGTCTTTTGGGGGGAGCGGACGGGCTCGATTTCTACCGAGCGCTCGCGGCTCCTGCGGCGGCGCATCTCGCGGGAGGCGGAGCGGCGGCGTTCGAAATCGGCGCGGATCAGGGCGAGGCGGTGCGCAGGCTGTTCCTCGAGGCGTCGCTGGAGAACGTGCAGGTATTCAAGGATTACAACCGCATGGACCGCGTGGTCGTCGGGCGGGCCCTCAGCGGGAAGGATGGGTAATTTCCTCGCCTGTGCCCGCTCCGCTCGGCTTCCCGCCTGCGGCGGGCGATCCTCGCTCGCTCCGCGCAAAGGTTCGTCAACTTCCCATCCTTCCAGCGAATATTTAGCCTCGCCTTCAGGATTGAAATCTCCTACAATGGCCGTGCGGCAACGCACAAACGAACAAGGTGGCGCTCATGGATGCATTCGTCGTGAAAGGTCCGTGCGTTTTGAAGGGCACGGTGAAGGTGAGCGGCGCGAAGAACGCCGTGCTGCCTCTTATCACGGCTTCTCTGCTCACGCGAGGGACATGCGTCATCGAGAATGTGCCCGATCTCCAGGATGTCAAGACGATGCTCAAGCTCCTGCAAATCCTGGGGGCGTCGGTTGCGTTCGATCGGCACACGCTTACCATAGACGCGTCCTCGGTCAACAAGACCGAGGCGCCGTATGAACTAGTAAAGAC